>JAZKZW010000084.1:0-5154 GCA_045612865.1 Eubacteriales bacterium | reverse complement strand
CTTAGATGCCTTGGCATCATATTTTCCCTTGGTAAACCAATTGTGTAAGGGATAGTCCTGATAGGCGTCAGCCGCAACCTCGGCCAAACGGTCGAGGTCCTTTTTTTGTACAATATATAAACCCGCTTTTTCTATCGCTTTCTTTGCAAGCGGAACTTCTATTTTTCTGACTAATTTATCCATGCGCTCACCTCTAAAAGAGTTTCTTGGAGTGTTTTATTTAACTTTTAACTGTTTTCCACAATAATGTTGACAATACAATTATCGATCTGGTTGGCGATTTCATTCTGCATCTGTTTTTGGAACCGGACAACTTCTTCGACTCTTGTATCTTTATCAAAGGAAAGGTGTATATCTATCCTTGTGACATCTCCACTTTTATGGGAATTGATGGAATGAAACTGCGAGTAGCTATCGTAGTAACGGGTCAATATATTCAGTATCTTCATTTGTTCTTCTTCAGGAAGCGTCTTGTCCGTCAATTCGGTCAATGCCTGCCGTATACGCTTGACATATCCGATCATCAAGTAAATCGCAACAAAAATACTGACCACCGGAGCAATATACCCTCCGATGGGGTTGGCTCGAAGCAACCACATTGCAAAAAGTGAAACCAAAGCAACACTATCAAACAGTAGTGCAGAAAGGGCTTCGGCATAATTGGATTTCGAAATCGCACTGTTGTGAATCTTTGTGATTTTATGCTGCTTAACGAAAAAAGCGGTATCAAAGGCGACGTTGATGATCTTGAGTCCTACTACGGCAATTACTAAATCACTTGGCTGTTCGGGTAAGATGATTGCCTGAACCGAAAAACCGAGTGTGATCAGCAACCCAAAAAATCCCATGCTATCGCAAAGCAACGAAGCAATCGCTTCAATTTTACCTACGCCGTAGTTGTATTCGTACCGTAGATCCTTTGTCAATTTTTTGGAAAGAATGACTATCAGTACAAGACTGACAAGATACATTGACGAGTCGAGCAAATCAATATAAACAAGCAAATTCCTTGAAAGGAGTGCCGACACTAACACCGCTACAAAGGAAGGTAGCTCTGCCAATAATTGAGCAATGGATAAATTTTGTTGTTGTTTATAACCGTTTTTATTACTCATGGCCATCCTTCCTATGCGTTAATAATTTCCGAAACTCCGAGCAAAGCAATACCTACTACTAAGAATGCCAAACTCAGATACTGTTTTTGGGTCAATCGTTCTTTTAAGAATATACGTGCCAATACGATGGTCACGAGACAATAAGAAGACGTGATGGGAGCTGTAAGTATGGGATTGCCCGCTACAGCGAAAATATATGTCATCGTTCCAAATGTTTCGCCTGTGGCGGCACCGCAACGAACCAATTCTTCTTTCTTAAAAGGATTGTATTTGTATTTCTTAACAATCAGCATATAGAGCCACATGCAAATGGCAACTATAACAAATCCCAAGCTTTCAAAGATGAAGAAATCGATGTCGGGAATGGCAACATCTGTTTCTTCGGATACCGTAATACCGACTGCAACCATAGAAACCGCATCTACAAGATTATATACAATGGGGAAAATCAGAGCCAACGCTCCAAGGCGATGCCTTTTTTTATCCTCCGAAAGGTGCGTTTCCTGCTTCGACAATGACTGTTCCTGGATACCGAGAAGAACAACGCCCACTACAATCGCAACTGTACCGACAAGCTGCACAAGGCCAATCTTATCCGTTATGTGACTGCGACCCGTAAACAGGAAAAAGAAATATAGTATGATCGCAGCCATTGCTCCATCAATATTTTCAAGGGGAGATACCACCGATGCGTCAAGATGCTTTGCCCCCAATAGACCAAAAAACAGCGCTATGGCATAAAAAACGCATAGAGGAATAAGGTAAAGATTGTCTTTAACCATCATTATGGAATCAAGCAAAGTATCCGAGCAAATGGCCATTATAACGCCTGCAGGAGCCATTACAATTCCGATCCAAACAAAGGTCTTATATTGCGATAATGAATCGGAATAATCCAAGGATTTTTTCAAAAGTATATCTGTAATGCCCCACAAAATAATGCAGGAAAGCGTTAATAATAACCAGGTCATATTTTCTCCTCAACCATAAACAGGCTTTAAGCCTTTTTATTCATTGCCGCCTTATGGATAAGCAAAACGATAATCAAAGCCATAAACAAAACGGCGCTAACTTTGTGAATAACTGCAAGTGCAACAATTCCGTGAACATTCATAATCACGATGCCGGTAATCAAAGCGACACCGTAAAATGCTCTCATCAAAATCTCAAGTGCAGGAATTTTCCATTCCTTTTTGGTTAATACCGTATAGGCAATCAAAGCCAAAACACCAATTACAGAAATAACAATATGTGCGGTCATACCGGTAGCTCTGAGTAAAAACAACAGAACACCGATAAGCAGCATAATAGGCGCAAAAATCAAATCTTTTTTCATGACAGTTTGCTTCCCTTCTTATTTATCAAGTTTTTTCTTTCCAAGCTTATCGAGACCGAAGAACAAGAAACCTACAACAACAAAGGAAACAGAAAGGATACCGATCCACATAAGCACGCCACCAACACCCTGCGTATCAAGATTTACAAAGAAGTAAGGATAGATAAGGGGTGTGGTTGTGGTAGGAATCAAAATAGAAGAATCAAACTTCAAGATGATTGCCTGGATAAGCAGGAAAATTACGTAAGCAAGAGGGAACGCAATGGAAGCAATAGGATAATACCACTTAGCTTTTTTGCGCTCGTAGAACAAAAACCAGTCTGCTATGTACATAATGGGAAGCACAACATGGAAGCACAAGCTACCAATTCTCCAGTTGGCTTGAGGATCGCGGCCTTCTGCGCCTGCGAGCATAATGTTAAACACGAGGAAGGTAAGCAAAATGCCAAGCATTCCGATAAACTTCAAAATAGGCGCCGCTGAAACAAAACTGTCTTCTTTTTTCTTTGCAGTTTGAATCAGTCCGGCGAGCATAACACCGATGCAAAGGAAATTACTGATGTTTGTGAAGTGAACATAGAAATCCCAGCGAATCGTGTTAATGTTGTCGAAGATTCCGAGGCTTGCTACAAGACCTACGAATCCAAGCGTAAGGTAAATGGTTTGGTAAATTAACTGTGCTGTTCTGTTTTTAATCATGATTATTTCTCCCTTATAAAAATTTTTGTATTTATTTCATTTTGCTTGATGGCATATTAAACCCCAATTTATGATGCAATTCATATTGCCGTTTTACAATTTTAGAGGTCTCCGTATAAAAAGGTGCAGGCCCCTCAAATTCAGTATCGCCGACGGTCATATCGGCTCGGATTGCAGAATCGTAAATAGATCTTCCGAAAAACGGGATTTTAATCTTCGCCAAAGGCGTTAGAAACCTTGCGTGGTATTCCACCTCTGCCGCAAAGGAATAGAACGATATATTTCCCGTGTGGGTTGCGAGAATTGCAAGAGCTTCTTGCTCGGTTAGTTCATCACGATCCTCAAGGTATATGTATTCGTTATCGCAAACAACACACCCAGCAGCTTTGTTCAACGCTTCAATAAAGCGTGGGAGTCGTGCAAGCTTTGCAGAGGTTTTATAGGAAATGCTTTGCTGAACGATTTCTTTATAAAAATCGGGAACCTCAAGTTTTCCCTCACTCGCATACGAGGCAATCGTCTTTACATATCTATCAGCCACAAGATAAGCGCCCTGGGACTCTGGATTTTTGAAATACCTTTTCAGTGCTTTATGATGATGCTGACCTCTGTAAGCTACTACACGATTTACCTCAGCATTTAGTTTTCTCCTGTTTTCATCGGAAGGATCTGCAAGACAATCAAGCAGCCTTTCGCTTTCAAATGAAATAAAGGATATTGTCACACCGGGAGCATCGCCGTCCGCCGGTGAGCCATCCTCCGTATCGTGCTCTTGCTCTCTCAGTTTCAAGAGACTATAGGTGTAATCGTTATCGTTTGGAACAGCATACAGAAACCAATCATCGAAAAACTTATCACACGCAAGACTTTCTCCGCTCGAATCGGGAAAGTCAAAAATACTTTTCGTTGCGAGTATGCTTGCTATAGATTTATGAACCATATAAAAGCCATCGGAGGTTCCCAAAATATCATGCTCATCAATACACATATCTGAAAGCAAGCACTTAAAAATATTTGGTATGTTTTTATGCGACATTTTTACCTCCTTCAAGCAGACAGATATAACAATCCCACTTTAATTACATTATTATATAATTTAGGGTATGACAAACCTCTTACAAACCAATTTAATTACATTATTATATAATTTAGGGTATGACAAACCTCTTACAAACCAACAAAAAAAGCCGTCGAAATGACGGCTTTTCCTGAGTTTGTTATTAAGTTCGTTTTTTCCAAAGTAATCCGCAGGTTTCCTCTGCCCAACTATATTGGGACATATACTCGCCATGGAATTCGGGTTTTCCGGTTTTTAAGTATGTGTAATAGTCGCAATCTAATTTTTCGGGATTTAAGGAGTAGTAATAATTGTTCCTCTCAAAAATCTCTTCTACACCTACCGCTTCAAGGGACTGGCGTAAATCACGAAACAGTTGGTGGATATAATTTTGGTTCTTTTGATCTTCATCATTTTCCCAAAGTGCAACCCCGATTTCCGCAACTGTAACGCCCGCACCGTTTCGATCCACCAAAAAGGCAAACAGTTCTTTTGTTTTTGAACGCTTAAAGGTTAGCTTTTCACCTTTTGCATAGACCTCAAAAGTGCCAAAGCACTTTACGGTAAGCGGCTTTTGACTTTGGCGAATACCTTTAATGTTATCAATCTCCACCTGCACGTCTTTAGCAGACACGGGTTTCATCAAATATCCGGAGGCATGAAGCTTGAATGCCGGAATTGCGTATTCCGCATAACCGGTGCAAAATACGATTTTGCAGTCCGGACAAGCTTCGATGATTTTCTCAGCAAGAGCAAGTCCGCCCATACCACGCATATTGATATCCAGAAAAGCAATGTCAATCGCATTTTCTTTTACATAGTCAAGGGCTTCATCACAGTTGGAGAACTGAGAAACTTCAGAGATATCGGACGATGCCTTGATTGCTGCTACCAAAGCACCAAGCATCAATTTTTCATCATCAACTGCTATCGCAATCATTGTGCCA
>JAZKZW010000083.1:0-1765 GCA_045612865.1 Eubacteriales bacterium | reverse complement strand
ACACTTCTCCTCATAGAGAAGTAGTCGGTGTTTCTAACGTAGAGGGTCCACCCGTTCCCATTCCGAACACGGAAGTTAAGCTCTACTGTGCCGAAGATACTTATCTGGCGACGGATCGGAAAAATAGGTCAATGCCGACATACCGAAAGGTAACAAAAATAAAATATTCCTCCTTAGCTCAGTCGGTAGAGCGCATGACTGTTAATCATGATGTCGCTGGTTCGAGCCCAGCAGGGGGAGCCAACAAAGAAAAACCGAGGCAATCGCCTCGGTTTTTTCTTTGTTCACTTTTTCTATTGGCTCGAACGGGCGACATCGTGCAGCGAACAGGCACCGAGCTTCGCTCGGGACGGGCAACGTTTGTCGGCTTTTTAGCCGGCAAACTTGTGGCTTTGCCCCGCAAAGCCCGTAATCCATGATGTCGCGCAAATTTATGCCGAACTTAAGCCACCTAATCGGGTGTTTTTTTGTTTTGCTCTTTTCTTTTATATTCCCCCAACCACTCCTGCCGTTACCAGAAACTACATTTGAAAAACTACGGCTTGATATGTTATAATATATTTGAAATATAACAACCGATGACGTTATATTTTCAAATATTATATGGAGGTGCAGCAGATGAAAAAACTGTTTGCTTTTATGTTGAGTGTAGCGATGATTGCTGTTATGTTTTCGATGAGCGTATCAGCTGCTACATCTCATACTGTTGTACGTGGAGATACGATGTGGAAGATCGCCGTAAGGTATCAAGTAGGATTAAGTGAGCTAAAAAGCGCAAATCCTCAAATATCCAACCCTGATCTGATATATCCCGGACAGGTTCTGATTATACCTACGACCGACTCATTGGTTTTGAGCTATGAAAAAGAGGTTATAAGGCTTGTAAATGAGATCAGAGTTCAGAACGGACTTCGGGAGCTTACATACAACTGGGAGCTGGGGCGCGTGGCGCGCTATAAATCACAGGATATGAGAGATAACAGATATTTTTCTCACACAAGCCCTGTATATGGAACGCCTTTTCAGATGATAAAGAGCTTTGGAATCACATACAGAAGTGCGGGAGAAAACATAGCCAAGGGACAGAAAAGCCCGCAGGCTGTTGTAAATGCGTGGATGAATTCGTCGGGCCACCGTGCAAATATTCTGAACGCTTCCTTTACGCAGATAGGCGTGGGATATGTTGCCGACGGAAATTATTGGACACAGATGTTTATTGGAAAGTAAGAACGAATAACGGTGCTATTTTACCCTAAGATCATAAACCCAAAACCACCCGATGGGGTGGTTTTCTTTTCATTTTTCATATAACCGCGAGTGTTTTTCTATATTTTTCCTAAAATCTCTCAAAAACCTTTACAAATCAACTAATAAGTGCTATAATCAAATAGTATAATTAAAAGGTACAAAATTCCAAACAGATAAGGAGTAAAATCATGAAATTAATCATCAAAGACAATTATGATGCAATGAGTGCATGGGCTGCTCAGCACATCGCTGACGCTATCAACAATCATAAAGAGGACCGTCCCTTTGTTCTCGGTCTTCCCACAGGCTCTTCGCCTCTCGGAGTTTACAAGAAGCTCATCGAGATGAACAAGAATGGTGAGGTTACCTTCAAGAACGTAGTTACCTTCAATATGGACGAGTACGTTGGTCTTCCCAGAGAGCATGACCAGAGCTACTGGTACTTCATGCACGACAATTTCTTCAACCACATCGACATTCCCGCTGAGAACATCAACATTCTCGACGGTATGGCAGA
>JAZKZW010000082.1:0-105973 GCA_045612865.1 Eubacteriales bacterium | reverse complement strand
GCTTTCTTTGCTTCATCTAATACTGATGCAACTTCTTTTTCAGCAGCTTTAAAATTGTAGTCAGATAACGTTTTTGTTAAACGTTCGATTGCCTTTTCAGCATCTACAATTGAATCAGCTACTTTTTTATCAGCAAGTGCTTGTTTTAATTCAGCTAGTTGCTTTTCAAATTCAGCTTTTTTCGTTTCATCTAACACGTCAGCTACTTCACGCTCTGCTGTTTTCACATTTGAATCTGTTAAAGACTTCGCTAAACGCTCAATTGCAGTTTGAGCATCTTTATAATCGCTAATAGAATTTTTTAAATTTTCATAAGCAGTTTTAATTCCTTCATAGTTTTCTTTTAAGGCTTTTGCTGCTTCTGCAGCTTTTTCTGCTGCCCGCTAAGATTCATTCTATTGCTTTTTCCATTTAGATAATATTTTTATAATGCCTACGATCGCAACAGAAACTGCTGTTAAAATTACTGTAATAATTGCTAAAGGAGGCTTTAAAAGACTGACATTTAAACTATCAATTCCTTTTTTTGCACTTTTTGCACCTTTTTCAGCAGCTTTCCCTCCAACTTCTGCTACTTTTCCTGCTGCACCAAATCCTAATAAGGCAGGAATCGCCTTTCCTGCAGAGGTGCCAAAATTATAAATTCCTTTTACCGTAGAAGAAAAACTTGATCCTAATGTAACTACAGCAGGCAAAATAGTTAAGATAAGCTATAAAAATTTTTCTCCATTAGTTAAATCACTATTGTTAAAAATATCTGGAACAGAAGCTAAGGCATTCATCGAACCAGCTAATCCCATTATTCCACCTGTAATCTAGGTTATACTCTATCCAAACTGATCATAAATCTATTTTTGTTCACGCTCTTTTAAAGCCGCTTCTCGAGCCGCCTGCATTGCTTCTTCATTGGCGTATTTTGCTTCTAATTTAGCTCTTGTTACAGCGTTTTCACTTTCAACAGCCTCTTTCTAAGCATCTTTTGTTTCTTCTATTGCATCTCGCTATGTTTTATAATTATTTTTTATATTTTTTTCATCTTCTTTATAATTTTTTTCAGTTTCTTCATGTAGTTTTTCTTTTACTTTCGCAACTTCTTTTTCACTTTCTTCTAAATTCTTATTATTTTTTTCAACTTTTTTAACATAATCACGATGTGCTTTTTCTTGCTTTTTTAAATCATTACTTAATTTTTTAGCTTCTTTAGATCCTTGTGCAGTATCAAACTTCATCATTGATGAGATATCCGCCCCTGCAGATTTTACTTCGGCTAAAGTGCTATCAGTGGGTTTGCCTTCCTCTCTGGTTCCAGCTTCTACTAAAGCTTTTTCTAGGGCCGCTTCATAGCGATTAAAAGCTGCTTCATATTCTTGCCAAGCTCCGCTAGTAATTTCAATTTGTTCATAATGACTCTGCATCCATGCATATTCTTTTTGCATAGCTTGATCTGCTGCCGCCATATCGAAATTTTCTGCGGAAAACATATTAGACAATTCAGAGTTTGCTTGTTCATGTCTTTTAAAATCTTCTGAGGTCTAAATAGCACGTTCTGCCATTTTACCATAGCTTTGATATTGCCCGCCCGAACGACCATATGTTAATTTTAAATTTTCTGAAAACTATTCATCATCAGTAGTTCTTAAAGTTGTTAAAACTCTTGATCGCAAAGCATCTTCATTATCACTAAGTTTAGCACCTTCTTTATTAAGATCTTCCTATTCTTTATCTAATTGCATCTATCTGCGCATTTCGGCAGTTTGCTAAAGCGCATCTCGTTCAATTTTTAATAATTCATCATAATGTTTTTTTAATGCTTCTTCTTCTTCTTCGTCTAAAGCATTTTTCTTTTCAATTGCTTCTTCTTCAATCTTTTTTAGCTATGCTTCAAACTAATTTTTCGCATTAATTCTTTCTTTTTCTATTAAATCTTGAGCCATATAAGAATCTTGTAAACCCTAAATTTCTTTATCTAAGGCAAACAATTCTTCTTGAGTCATAGAAGTAGCATATTTTTCTTTAAAATAAATAGCTTCTTTAATACGTAAAGATTGCTAATTCTAAAGAGTTTTTTCTTTTTCATATAGTTCTTGTGCTAATTTTAATTCTTTTTCAGCATCTGCTATTCGACTGGCTTGAGTACTATAAGCTTCTCTATTTGCAACCTTATTAGAAATTGCAGATCCCATAAAATCGCCAAAAGACTGAGACAATCCTTTTGCAACAAATAGACCTCCTGCACCAAGCAATATATTCTTTGCTCCACCAAGAATCTCTACCCATGTAGATGCAGCATCTATTAGTTTAGAGAAATCTTCAATAAGATCTTTCATTGCATCGTTATCAAACATTGCAGAGTAAAGTTTTTCAGCAGAAGCGGTTACTTGATTTAATTTGGCTTCAAATGAATCCATATAAGCTTCTTGCTATTTTTGTAATGTACCAGTGCTATTAATAGATGTTGATAAAGCTTCTTCATACATACTCCAGTTATCAAATAACGCCATCATACGAGAATATTGACGCGTACCTGCAATAGTTTGCGCTAATGATACCTATTGCTCTCTTGTCAAAGAAGACCATTTATTACCAATTTCTTCTACAACATCTCCCATATCGCGCAAATGACCCTGGGCATCAAGTGCATTAATACCCATTTGTGCCATTTGAGAAGTATATTCTCCAAGAGTAGTTTCAACATCAATTCCTGCTTCAATATCACTCATACGCGCATATACTGTCTTTAATGCAGTACCAATTGACTCAGGTGCTTCGCGTGTTACCGAAACAATTGTTGCTAATTGAGCATTTAATTGGTCAATATCAACTCCCATAATATTAGCAGCAGAAGCAACTTTAGACATACCTGTTGCAAGTTCTTCTAGATCTGCTGCAGTTTTTGCTGCAACAGCAGAAACTTTATCTATATATCCCTCTGCTTCTTGAGCACTTGTTTTATAACCATTCCAAATTGCAGTTAATTGCTCTGATACTGTTTCTGCGCTCTAACCAGTTACATTTGCCACTTTCATAGTAGTTTCTGTTCTAGCTTTTACCTCAGTATCACTTAAACCTTGTTGATAATAAATTAATGCTGCTTTAGTATAATCAGTTGTAACTGAACCTAAACTCTTTGCAGCTTTATTTGCCTAAATTGCAAATTTTTCCATTTCATTGCTACTTTTTCCAGTAACAATAACAATATCATTCAGAGAAGCGTCTAAATTTTTAGTAAAACCCCAAGCTTTCTAAATCTATCCAGTAAATGTATTTAAAGCAGTAGACGCAATAGACCAACGAACTGTATTGGCAAAAGTGTTCCCCATCTTCTCTAACAAAGTATGAGATTCTTTTAGCTATTGATTTGTTTTATGAATATTAATATATAACTAATCAGTAACTCGAGAGCCAGTTATTCCTAATTTTTCAAAACTTTTAGTATAAGATTGTAAGGTCTTGCCACTATTATTTATTTCTTGATTAAACTTAGAAAAATCTACCGTATTTAATTTAAAATTATAGCTTTTAGTAAAAATTTTCTAAAGCTCAAGAGCTTCTTGCTTAATAGAATTTAATTCCTATTCAGTAAGATCAATACCCTCAAGTTTTAAAGTAGTTGTACTTAGCTAAGCAATTTGCTATAACGTTGAAGTAATAGTTTGAAGCCCAGATTTATCAACATTAAAGCCAATGCCAAATCTAATATTTCCCTAATTTGCCATTTATATATCCTCCTTTGTCTCAAATAGGTAAAAATAAAATACCCTTTACTACTAATATATAATAGTTAGGGTATTTATTTTATCTTAAATTGACCTTAATTAATATCTCTTCCACCATTTGCCGCTTTTGCAAAGTTTAAAACCTGTTGGAAATCATCAGGATTAAACTGTTTTACAATTTCATTAGCAGCTTCTGCGTTTTTAGGCAGCATCTCAATAAAGCTCTGAATAGTCGCAGCAATAGATCCTCTACGGGCCAAATGTCTTTCTACCATAGTATTTTTCATATCTAATAAATAGGTAAATTCTCCAACAGGAATTGTATTTATTACTGTGCAGATCACTCCATTACTTTCAAGAATATCATAAAGTGCAACTGGATCATTCTTTTCATCTTCAGTAAATTCTAAATCAGTATAAGAATATACTGTATAAAGTCTAAAATACATATCCAACAGTAAATCATTCAAAACACCATTTTCTTCTGCGTTTTGAATTGCCATTTTAATAATATTATTTTTATCTTCAATAGGAAGATATTTTAATACATTAACTTCTATATCAGGTGTAATTGAAAAACAAGTAACTCCTGTTTCAAGTTGTAAATGTAAATCAGAATATTTCATAATAATTCAATCTCCTTTTATCTCGATTAGTTTTCTTAATTATATTATATAAAAAATTTTTATATAAGTCAAGTAAAATTATTTAAAATATTGTATTGCAGAATTATCTCTTAACCAAGATGTATATAAAGAAGCTGAGATATTTTTATTTCGAGCATCGATTAATACTTGTGTTAAACGTACATCTACAGGCTGTCTGTTTTCAATTTCAGATACATATTTATTATCAATTAAAAAAGTTTTATCAATAGAAGGAGAAAATTTTACCCCTTCTTTAAATTGTGTTTTTTCAATAGCTAATAATATATCGCTCATATCATAAAGTCGAACGCGTACTCCGCCCTTTGCATTTTTAGCTTTATCATAAATAGCTAAAATTTGTGCGGCTCCTTTTTTGTCGCGCAACTAACCCTTGCCTGTTAATGCACTATATAAAATATATAATTTTAAGTTGCGAAGTGCCTATTCCTGCACCTTAACAATATTATTTAAATCTTCATGTTGAACTAAAGCATTTAAATAATGAGTGCCCCATGTAGGATTCGTAGCCTCAATTCCCATCAAATAAAGCATTAAAGATGAATTTTGTAAAGAAATAGTAGATGCATGTAAACCTTGTTTCTTAGCATCATACTAAGATAAAGCATTTGTAAAATTAGTATTTTTCATACTAATACCATAAGTCTATTCCTCAATTGTTAATTCAATATCTCTTTTCTACTGCCTTGTTTGTCCTAAATCAGTAAAAGCATATCGTAAAGAGCCATTTTTAGCTTTGCCAGAAAGTTTTGTTACTTTTAAAGCCTAGTCATTGCGTAAAACTGTTTTTGCATTTAATGACATAATATTTTTCCCATCAACAGTAATAGTACTATCTTTATCAGATCCAGTTTTTCCAATACTAAGTGCTTCTTTTAACATTTTATAAATTTCTTCTTCTGCAATATCAACACTGGTTGTTGCAACAATATTCCCGCATATTTCTGCTATTGCTGCCTATATCTAACGATTTACCTCTTCTGCAGAAATATATTTTTCTCTTATGTTATTAACCTAAGGCATAACAATATTTTCAAAATATTTTTTCAAAATATTTTTTAAAAATATTTGCTAGTCTTTAGTGGCGATCTTACTTTTGATTAATAAATAAAGCTACTATTCAGACAAGTTCCAATTTTTTAATATATCTTCATGAATTTTCAATTCATTAATTAATTTAGTTAATTCTTGTTTATCTTCTATAGTCGTATCAGTAGCACCATTTTCTGCTTCTAAGGTATCTAAATATTTGATAGCTGTATTTGTAATATAATTCTTTATAGTATAAAAATAATGAAATCCAGCATTTGTATCCAAAGTTAATGCTGGCCAAGAGGCAGATTTTGTAGCATAAGATTTTCGTATTGAAGGAGGTGGAGAAAAAATAAATGTCTTTTTATTATCATCCCATTTTAATCCATCAATAATCTAATTAACAAACTAAGAAGTCCAAGTTTTATTAATTTGCTACAAAAGAAAAGTTAAAACACCTCGATCTATAATATTGGTTTTATCTAAAGCAGCAAAAAATTGCCAAGCTTCAGTATTGCGTTTATTATATTCTGCAGCAATGCGTTTTCTTTCTTCTGGTAAAATTGAGCTAGAAGCTATTGTTGCTTTTAAATTTTCATAGTGTTTATTAAATAACTATGAACTATAATTAGTTTTCTTTTCTTTATTTCGATAAGTTCCATGATTATAATAATTTTGCCAATGTAAATGAATATAATCTCCAAATTTACGTGCCATCCTTGTACCTCCTTATATAAATAGGAGGCTGGCGCCATAGCGCCGCCTCCTTAAGCTTAATTAAATGTATTCGTCTGCAGCTGCATGACCAGCTTCATCATGAGGGAATACTGAAGTCATTGCAGAAGCGCCAGCAATTGCGTCATCAACAATTTGAATCGCGCAAAGTACTTTACGGCTCTTATTGAAGATCGTATAATCAGGCATTGCATCCATTGTGAATGTAAATGTCGAAGGATCGCCAGTTGCTGCCATTGTAAATGTAAAGTTAGATTGAATCTTAACCTTAGGAAGAGTAATTTCCGCAGGAACATCAACGCCATCATTCTTACGTCTGAACAGAGTATTTGCTTCTACATAATAGAAACCAGCAAAGTTCTCTGCATCAATTTGCAACTCAGAAACATCAGAAGCGCTCTTAGTTACATAAAAATCTACAAATACAGTTGCACCATCTTCCAGACCCGTTACGTCAATTTGTGTTTTTGTTGTTTCATTCACAGTACCGGATACAGGAGCGCCAGCGAAGTCGTCTCCTTCCATAGGAATAACAAAAATAGGTGCATTTTCACAAATTACTTCATCTCCAACAAGAGATGCCTTTAAATCTACACTCGTACCAACTACCTGTGCAGTGGCAGAAGCATGAACATGAACCTCTCCAGTCTCTCCCTTACCTCCAAGCAAACCTGCGCCAGAAAGAATTGCGAAACCTACAGGAGATAAAAGAGCATCTTCAACAGTAAATGTTAAAGTCTTTTCACCTTCCCAAGCAAGCAATCTTGTATTACCACGTCCGCCAGTTGCGTAAACAGTGGTAGCTGCACCTTCAAGAGTAGAAGTCTTTGCAGAATCAATGTATAAAACAGGTTGGCCTGCTTTAAACTCAGTAGTGCCGATTTTAGTAGTAGCCTTAGCCTTGAACACTACATTACATATTTCGCGTACACCAAACTTCATAGGTTTGTGTCCTCCTTATTTTAAAAAATTTATAGCCTTATTCATGGAGATCTTTCATCCAGTCTTCAGGCTCTTGCATATCTTTTGCTCCAGCAAGTCGCGCCTTAAAATAAATATCATAACCCATTTTAAGCTAAAACCGCTAAAACTCGTCGAATAATTGATAAACAGTGTATTTCATAAAAGAATTCATATCCTTATGCTCACCCACTGTTAAAATAGAAATATATCTACTAAAGATTGCGACTTTCTATGTTTTAGAAGACTAGTTGGCAAGCTATTGTTTTCTCTTCTATAGTTTTTCGACAATCTGTTTCGCTAATTCACTTTGCGCGTTGTAGGTTTGCTCTTTGCTAACTGCAGAAAGACAGAATATATTGATAACAATATCTTTAAATTCTGCGAAGTTTTTCTCATTAATAGATCCAATATTCTTTTCACCATTAGAATCAAAAAACACTATACCGACTGGTGTTATGGTTACAATATACCAAGGAAATAGTAACTCTAACACTTGTCTAGCACAAGATATATTATAAGTCATTGTTCCACTCTTATCATTCATTATTGACATTAATATATTAAAATCACTTTGATTAATTAATCTATTTTTGTCCTCAGAAGATAAAATATCCTTGGTAAATTTTAATAATTCACAACCAGTAAATAACACTTCTTCCCCAATCAAAGAAATTTCATAAAGCGTTGGCTAATGAATGGTAACTGTTCCCGCAGGAAATGGAATATCTGCTCCAGATAATAGAATAAAATTATTCTTCATCGTCTGGAATCTAATCGTCACTTCCGTGAATTGCCATATAAGTTAAAGCAAAAGCACTCCAATTTTCGTCTAACAGCGCTTTGCTGCAACCTACAAAACTAATAGTTCCAATTCCAGTGAGTTTACTATTATTCATTAAACCATCAATATATCCTAAAATTTTAAAAGGGCGTTGACGATAATTACCAAGATCCCAATAATCATGATGACAAACAATATCAAATTGAATCATACAATCTCTAAATTGAGGATTAGTACCATTTGGGGTAAAATTATCAAAATGTAATCCCAAAAAAGACTTAATTTGATCATGTTCAGGCAATTTAATTAAAGGATCCATATTAATGTATTGGTCATCAATTAGCTTTTTCAAAGAATATTGCGACATATCATAATTCTTGTCAAGAGCATCTGGTGAGTGCACCACTAATAATTTCTTTAATTGATCACTATAAGGGCGCGACTCAACAAATAATTTGCGCAAAATAATTTCAGTATCCTTTTCGCAGGATAAAAATGAAGATGTAATAGGCCTTGTTAAAACAGTATCTCTCTTCATACCTTAAACTCCTTTTATCTCATAGAGACAATATTGAAATATTCTAAATAATATCTTCAATACCATCTATTCTATAAATCAAACTGAAACTACCACTTTTACCAGTGGTTACTTCAATAGTAACAGAATTATCACTCTATTCAAGGATTTTTACGCGGCTATTGCTTACAAACCACTTGCCACCAACTGCATTTTGAATCGTATAAGTTTTAATGTCATACGGATAAATTTCAATTTCTCCAAAAATCTTAGGAGAAACATCTCTTGTTCGCGCAAAAGTGGCAATTTCTGGCACCTCAGGAGTTTCCTGTTCCATCCATACATTTGCATAATCTTCCTTTAAGTAAGCAACTATAATACCATCAACAGTAATATCATCCTTTGCTTGCACTTCCCAATATCGATCATACATTTTTAATTTTTTAAATCTCTGAAAGAGTTCAATTGTTTCTGTTGTCTTAGAAATATAAATTTCTAAAGTATAATTCAAATCGTTAAAAATAAAATGCTTAGATTTTATCCAATCGATGCCTTTTTCATCGGGTCCTTTTACATAGGCCCAGAGTTTAGTACCATTTTCAAGCTCAATCTCCGCATCACATTGGCGCATTGCAAATCTGTAGTAGGCATCTTCTTGAAGATATCTTTGATATAGAATCCAATGAGTAGCGGGTCTATTCTTAGATTCTTTCCACTCAATAACATCTCCTGTAACCAGTTCAATAGAAAGCGGTTGTGTGCCTCCTATGGGTGCCGCCTCAAAAGGAATAGAAATTACTTTATCGTCAGCTTCCATGGTAAGTTTATTTGGATTAATTAAGCATCTAAAGTCGCCATTTTTTAACGCTACAACTTCTGATTGATAAGAATACATTATAGCTTGTTGTAAAGATCTTAATTTATCTGCGGTCATACGATCTCTCTAATCGGCGCCTCCATGATACTAAATCCGCTTTTTCATGTTATCTAATCCCGACATTCTTTTGCAACTCACTCAATAAATTTAAACACTCAAAAATAATTCCTCTATATAACATAAAGTCATTCTGATGCGTTAAATCAAAGAGCCCCTCCAGTTTACAGATTAGTTTAAATAATGTAGAATGTTGACCGAGAAACACTCTATCCATTCCCGCTAGTTCTTCCATAATAGTCTTCAGAGGGGTTTGCCAATCGCCCCCCTCTTCACGCACTGGAAGAAGTTTATAAACTTGATTCGTCAATCTTTTTAGATTAACTTGAATCGCATTAATATCTATATCCATATTATACTTTAATAGCATTATTTGCGCGCCTCCTTTAATCAGAAGATTGCATAATACTACCAAAAGTAGATTTCATAATGCCATTTTTATCAGCTTTTCTTCTCTTATACAGTCTTTGTAAATGAAAGCCTTTTCTTTCATATTCCTTTTGAAGATTTGTTAGTTTGTGCATATGATTAGCTTGAGAAGTAAATTTAAAATCACTTCCGCTATACTTCATACGAATTAACTCAACAGTAGCTAACTGTTGACCCATCCATTCAACAATCATATAGGTTGCAATAATATTAACCTCTTCTGTTGTTAGAGTACAGTTATATATTTGCAAATCTGCATCATAATCATATGGATCAAAGCGCGGAAACTCAAACCAATGCAATGCATGCTCAAACAGACTAAACAACATAGTATCTGTTTCTTCAGGAGTAATTTCCATATACATGTCATCTGTAGCTTTATTCAAAAAGGCATCGTAAATAACATTTAAATCAGTCATATCATAGTCTCCTCTGCAGTTCCGCCGCTAATAATAACTTCTTGATCATTAGAAACATCGTCATCTGACTGATAACCAATTGTTTCTTCAATAGCATTAACATCAGAACGCAATTCTTCAACTTGTTCCATAATAACAGTAAGCTTAGATACTTCTTCTTCTGAGAAAACTGGAACAGTTCTAAATCCAAGATTTTCTGATACAGTAAAAGAGCTAGGAAAAGTTTGCCATACATATGATAAATCAATATTAACAACAGAAAGGGCAAATCTTACAGTTCCTGCTTTTTCCATGACTTTCTAAGGAACATTCCATTTAAGTAAAAGCCAGTCACCTTCATGATCTATTGGATCAGGATCGTCTAAAATTTCAGTGATTTCATCTGACCAAAAACCTGGTGCGTTTTCTTCTTCAGGAAGGCTTCCATCTGCAGGAATATAATCAACGTAAATTTTTTTAAACTCGTCTAAAAAAGAAATACCATCATACATTTTCTTTATATAAAAACGAATCTATTGAGAATTTAAATCCTACGCCACAATAGGCGTTGTGATTCTATTAATTTGACGCCCATTAATAAACACAGCATCGTGTTCATCTTCTAATCCATTAGTTAAACCTATGGTTTGAATATAGGTCGTGGTAGATTCAGAGCGTGCCAGCCCACTATAATAAAAATGAAGTGTATAATCTTCCAAGGGAATTGAAGTTTTAGCAGATAATGTATATCCATAATACTATGCTTTTTCAAGAGCACTAGACTAAGTCAGAGCAACAGGATAAGTATTTTCTCCTGATACAAGTTCCAATCTCAATGGAGTGATATTTAACTCTTTTAATACAAACAATTTAACATTGTCAATATCTTTAGAGGTCAAGTTAGTTATCTTAATTCCATTTTCATCAAGGGATGATATAATAATATTCATTGGTATCACTCCTTAGCTTTTAATTTATTAATTTTCGCTTTTTACAGCTACTCTAAATTTAGGTGCAGCAGTGCGTCTTACAGGCGCCTCGGCTTCAGCCTCAATCTCTTCGGCAGCTTCGATAATAGGAGCTGAGCGACGAGTCTTTACAACAGTCTCTACCTTTTGCTCACTAAGACGTCTAATCTCAATTGCCTTTGTTACATCAAAGCCAGTCTTTTCAAGAATAGCTTCTCTTTTGCTCATATCGTTGAGGTTAGTTTTAACCGCCTCTTCTTTGATTAAAGTAATAACTCCTTCTGGCGCAAAATCAAGAGCATCCAAAAGTTGATCAAGGGTACCGCGCGCAAGTAGGAAATCTACATCCTTTGCATTATAGAAATACTCAGGCTCTGCCTCGGGCAGTAGCTCGCTTACCGCTTCTTTACTATGAATAATCAAATGGTTTTTAATAATATTTTTATGTCCCTTAAGTTGAACCATTTGGCGCAATTCGCCCATTGGAATTTCTTTAACTTCATTCTCATGGAATCTGCGCACGATATTCGACTCAGGAACAGTGTATCCTACAAGAGTATTATCTCTATTTTCTACTCTTACCTTATCAGTGTTGTTTAACATAATTATATCTCCTTTTATCTCCAAATATTATAACAAAGAGGGAAGGGAAGACCCATCTGCTTCACTTCCCTCTGAAAGGTTCAGTTATTTAATTATCTCTCGGTTGTAAGAGATTCGTTGCGGTATACACAGATATCGTTGTTTACGATAGCTGCAACGCCAACTTTCTTATAGAAGTGGATACCCTTAGACCAGTCATCGTTATCCTCTTCCTTGATCATGGTGTCGCCTTCAAAAGCGATCTTAACAGGCTTCTCAGCGCCGCCAGGAATAATCCATGCATAAGAAGGATCAATTACCTTAACGGTATTGGTCTCATCAGTGAAGGACTGGCGAAGAACGATAACCTGGTGGCCCTTGTAGTTAGCAAGGTAACCATTTCTCCACATCTCTTCCTTCATGGACTCAGTTGTCCACTCATTTGCAGGAAGCATTTGAGAAGCGAACTCGAATGTGCAGTAGATTGTCGAACGACCAGTGCCGTAAGAATCAGCAACCTGAAGCAAAGCATCCATCTCACTCTCGATGAAGCCAGCACCTGCATACTTGTTAGCAGCCTGAATAGTCTCAACAGTTGCAATGAGAGCGTTAGCGATTTCAAGATAAATCTTGTCATCCATACCCTCCATTACGATGTCAACAAGAGTAGCCATGTCAATACGACCATCCATGAACTCTTCAATAGCGATCTGACAAGCAGCGCCGATAGCAGAAGTTGTTACTTCGTAGCTACGTCCATCAAGCTTGAACACTTCATAACGACCAGCAAGTCCTACCTTAGTAACGAACTGCTTAGCGCGTCTCTTAGAAGCTTCAGTAATTCTTTGTACGAAAATGGGCTTCTCGCCTTGACGATAAGTCTTAACCTCAGCGAAAGCACCATATTGCTCCATAACCTTTGCAGGGAGCTTATCAGTGATGATTTGCTCCATCAAAGCAAATGCAACATTGTGATTTTCTCTCCAGAGAGCATATGTGCCAATGAGCTCATTTAACTCGTTACGGAGAGCTTGGTTGAAGTTAGCATAGCTATAGTTCTCACCCTCGAAAGAGTAAACAACGGGAGCAGAAGGATTAGCATTTGCAACTTGAAGACCTAATGTAAATAAACTTTCTCTACTTAATGCCATTATTATTTCCCTCCCTTATTATTTAATACGCATTACCTTAACGCCTTGTTGGCCGTCAGGCATAGTGTAAACTTTTACAACTTGGAATACGATATCGCTAGTTCCAGTAGTAGAAAGGAAGCCCTTGTTGTTGATCTTTAACTCAGTACCAACTTCAATTTCCTCTGTACCTTGGAAGGTAGCTTTGCCAGAGGTATTTGCATCCTCAAGGCAGTTAGTTGTGTAAATGTCTCCCGGCATAGTTTTCAATACACGAGGAACCATTACACCCTTGTCAAAATTAGTTGTCTGAAGAGCGAAATCCTTATAAGACTCTCTCCAGAAATCATCATATAGTTTAACTTCATTCATTACGAGCATCCACTCGCCATCGCCAGTGAAGTTTACTTCGCTGTTTGCATAGTCATACTTTACGAACTGACCATTCTCAAGAATGGTAATGTCCTTACTGCAAGGCAATTGTCCATAAACTTGACCATTTCTTTGAGCAGAAAGATGGTTAGGTTCAACTTGACCAAATCCGACACGCTTAATTGTTGTAGCCATTCTATATGTCCTCCTTAATATTATTTATTTTTTGCATTATCGACTGCGATTAACCAGTCAGGCTTAGAAGCACCTACGTTGGACACATTGAATGTCACAGCCGGTTGCTCTGTATTATTATTATTTTTAGAGTTATCCTCTAAATCAAAATTTACCTTTTTTCTGAAACAAATTACAGAAAGTTTTTCTTCGATTTCTTCTACAGTGTAATTAGCTTTGTTATCAATGATATCTTTCTTATCATCGTCGCTTAGCATGTAGAATTTACCAATCATTTCATCTTTCTTTGCATCGTCACTTTGTCTTTTAAATTCAACAAGCTCTGCGTGAGCAGTTTCAAGAGCAGTAAATCTGGTTTGAAGTTCTGCGTGAGTAGCTTCCAAAGCGGAATAGGCACTCTAAAGCTCTTCGTGTTCTGCGCGCAAAGTGTTTAAAGTCACTTCAAGCTCAGATACAGTGTCTGCGGGCACGGGATCAGCTTCAGGCTCGGGCTCAGCGGGAGCAGGAGCAGGTTCTGGATCAGCCGCAGGCGCGCCTTCTTCACCAGTAGGTTCTTGTGATGCAGCAAAAGAAGGGTCTGCTGGAACTTCAGGGTCAACTGCTGGCTCCGTAACAGGATCTGTTGCGGGTTCAGCAATAGGCTCTTTGGTAGCAACAGGGGTTTCAACAATAGTGTTGTCCATTTGCTGTCCTCCTTCTAATGCAGTTTTTAATTCCTGCATCATAGTAAATAATGTTTGTCTGAAAGTATCATCTACTTTCGCAAAAGACGCACTAACATTTGGCGCAGTAACACTTGCGCCCTCAAAACAAGGCTCAATGTCATCACCCAAAATGCAAAGTTTTGAAAAAATTGCGTCATTTATAATAAAGAAATCCATGCCACGAGTATTTGTTTCCCAGTGACCTTGCAGAGTATCTTCATCCAATTCCATCGATTGCGGCTTGCCATCACTCTCAATAGCGGACTTGCACTCTTCAAACTGACCAGTCCATAAATAACCAGTAGTCATTAGATATTCTCTCAAAATAGTTTCTCCAAAATCATTGGTATCTTGGAACTCTTGGAACCAAACCTTTGCATCTGGAGATACAAAACCGTAGGGAACAGTTTTGCAATTAAATTTAATTCCCTCATCATCGATAATCACTTCGCGCCCATGATCACGGAAATCTTCTTTTTCTTGTTTGTAATAACCAACAATAGGCGCACCTCTAAGAGTTTTTGCCATATCAGTAGCAACTTCTTTTGTAATAAAAGATTGGTTGCGGTTAGCGCCAACATAAAGCACCTTGATTTCACATTGGCTCATAAGAGGGTTGATATCTAAAGGTTGTAAATTGATAAACTCAGGAGAGTTTATCGTAGCAACAGATTTATTCATTTGCGTTCTCCTCTCCTTAGTTCATTGCTTCACGATTTTGAATCGTTTTTTCTGATTTTTGATCATCAGGTTTTTCCTGGCGACCGACTTTCTTCTTTTCCACTTTAGGATCTTGCTTTTGTTCTTCTTGATTCTTATTAGAATCACTAGAGCTTTGAAGCTTTTGTTTTTGTTCCTCTAAAGCTTGTTTTGAAGAAAATATAGTAGCTATGTCAAGAATTTCATTCTCAAACTTTGCGGTAGCAATTACCGAAGATTGAGACTGTCCAAGAGCAATGCTTGCAAGCAGCTTAGAACCGCCTTGCGCGCCCTGTTCTCTATATAATTTTGACATATCTTTGTAATTATAAATAGTTGTAGGAAGTATTTGAACTCTGTAATACAACTTTTTTGAATTTTTATTCAAAGGTTTAACGATATAATTTAAAAAGGCTTCAAATTGAAGAATGAGGTTATATACATTAGCCTCATCGTCAAGAATACTTTTTTCAAGAGCAATGTTACCATCGGTGTTAAATAAATTCTGCGCAGTTCCCGATTCATTATAAACCGTTCTCTCTACCTTTTCCAATTCATCGATTGCGGTAACAGAACTTTTGTCCGCCATATCCGCAACTTCAACATCAGCGAAGGTAGTCAAAACATCAATACCAATTGCCTTACCCAACATCTTTACGACATTGTTATGTAACTCTTGCGCTTCATCTACATCAAAGATCAAATCGCCATTTTTATCAAGCGGCATCTTTTGAATAATAATCTTTAAGAGCTTTTGCGCCATCTTCTTTCTATCTAACTCTTGCGCAGCATCCAAATCAATAATATGAGGAATTACCGATACAAAAGGCGGATAGTTTTCACCATTAATATTAAATTTTACCGTACATTCTGGATTGAGTAAATACCATCCAGAAGAATCTCCTGGAGCTTCTGCGGGAAGTTTGCCCTCTTTATAAGCCAAATATCCTTTTTGGAAATCTTTGGGAAGCATTCCTAATATTTTGAATCGCATTTGAGGATCTTTGTAGTAATCATCAAAGAACTTCATATTTAATTCAACTGCAGGTCGACCTTTTACGCTATATCTAGATCTGCAATACTTTGGCGGCAATTCCTGTATTTGCGCAGTGTCTGTATCATGAATAATATATCCATAGTAACATCCTTGGCGCATTACTGTAAGCGCTGCATCACCTAAGAATTGTTTAGCTCTAAAATTATCTAAATACATTAGACTTTTATTAAAACCATCTATGACTTTTTCTGGAGCCACAGTATCAGATAGTTTATAAGGCGTTATATACCAGTCATATCTATAAAAATTAGACAAGTGCTTGCATAATCTTGAATAGATACCGCTGACCTTAAAATAAAACTCAGATGCTTCGCGCATGAAGTCGATATCTCCATTCGCGATGGCGCGCTAAATGTTTTCCTTTGTCATTTTAGGGTTTAATTTTTTATAATCTCCCAAACTAACAACCGCATCATCTAGCGATCTAATTCCAATTTTTATTTTAGAATAATCTACATCAGGAATTACATTTCCTTCAACAGGAACTCTTCTTGTGGCGCTCATATTAAAACCCTTTGAATGAATCTCTTGGAGTCTATCGTTCAAGTTAAGCACCTCTTCTTTCTCTAACTATTATATTCAAAATTTTCGCTTTTGTCAATAACCCGCAGCAGTGAATATATAATCATAGTTCACCCTTCCCTCATCATAGTAAGGAATTGCAACTAAGGGAATATTGTGTTTTTTACAGTATTCCCTTTTTAACATATCATTATACTATTGCTTGCGTAGACCAGCTATGCCGCCAAATTTAGATTTAGGTTCGTAATGCTGAACTCCCTAAAATTCTATCAAGAAATCAATTTCTCCATCATCATCGAACACCGCAAAATCAAATCGCAACGGCGTACCCGTGTTACTAACAAGATCAGAAAAAGAATACTCTTCAGTAAAAGAGACGCCTGCTTCGGTTAAAATATCAAAAATTTTTATTTCGCCTCGGCTTGCTTTCATTATATCTCACTCCTTTACTATTGTAATATTAAAATTGCAAAGAACATTTTATTTAAAAATGTCCTAAAATTTTGTTAATGCGTATAAAAACACATTTCGCTGATATTGCGCTTCTTGCGTTTACGCTTTCTATCTTCATCTTGTTTAATATAATATAGTCCATATTCAAAAGCAGAGAACTTATCTTTTGGGATACTACGAGAAGATTGCTTTAAGATGATATTAACACCTTCGTTATCTTCTACGAGGTTTAGCATCTATTCGCGCAAAACAGTGGTTAAAGTAAATGGTTTTAGATAATCAGCTCTCTTACTAGCATCCATTTCTTGTCCAACCTTAGTACCCATAAGTTTATTCTTGGCTTGACCTTCATCAATCAAGAATTTAATTCTTCCGCCATAGAGTTGGGTTTGCACATAAGTGTGCGCTTCTGTATTAATTGGCGCGTTAGCTTTAATTAAATACATCGCGTTTTCTTCAACTCCAGGACCTTTTATTTTCTTGTATTGTTCTACAATATCTTCTGAAGTTCCACCTTCAACACCAAATGCTGGCAAGTCTTCTCCAGTCTCTTCATCAAACTGCGATTTGGTCATAAAGTCTACGAAACCTGCACCTAGACCATTGGCGTCAATAGCTACGACGCGCGCCTTGTATTTATAGAATAGGCGCTTAACGTTGATTGCCTGCATCTCAAAGTCTTCTGCTTCATAGGTGTATATATTCACTAGCGTCTTGAGAGCTGCGCCTTGCGCCTATGGGGTAACCTTAAAGACGCAAACTTCAGTCGTACATTTGAAACGACCTACGTCAACTCCAAGGATGTAGTAAGCATTTTTAGAAGATCTTCCTGAAAATTCATATTCGGGCTGGAGTAAAACTCGATGTTTATCAAATTTCTCAGCTGAGAAAAAGGCATTCTCCGCATCACCGCTCCACTCTGATTCATACTCGCGCGCAAAAGATGAGTCGTTATAGGTTCCATCAAGTTTAAGCTCCTCAATGAAGCTCTTTTTAAGTAACTTTTCCATAACTGGAATGCGCCACGTTCCGCCCATAACTACCGCCTCGTCGGGGTAGATAATCTAACGAATAAGAAGTTCTATAAGTTTCTCATAAGCAAAACTATTCTTCCATCCAGCAGTGGTTACATAAATCTGACTCTTATTAACAGTTTCCTGCTCTATACGAGAGCCGTCTGAAAGTCTTCGGTCTACGTTCATAGTAGGAATAATAACTTCGTTAAGCAACGTCTGGTCAATTAAGATACATTCCTCCATAAGGCCGCCAGTCGCGCGCTTACCACGAGACGATTGGCGCGCAGCCATAATATCAAGCTTACTGCCATTTTTAAAGATTAACTCAATATTATCTTTACTAGTTTTAGTTTTACCTCTTGTCATATCCAGCTCATTTTTAAGACCTGGAATCAGTTTACATAATTCATCGCTCTTCTCTTTTGCAATTCCAGCTGCCTGCTCTTTACCGCCAGTGGTAACGAATAAATGACTACCTGGATATAGAATACAGCGCAGCATCAGCACTAGCACTGATAAGAAAGATTTTGAATAAGCACGAGGGAATGTTGCATATGCATATCTATGCCGCATAACCGCGCGCAAGAATAAACGTTGATAAAAGAAGAGCTAAAAGTTTTCAGGGTTATCACCGCATAAAAATTCTACAAACATATCAGGGTATTCGCGCCAATAGGCAACGTACTGTCTAACAACAGGTATTTGCGCCCTAATTCGTTCTTCTGATAACCCTATTTTATTAGACTATTTATTTAATGAGAGAGCTAATAAATCTTGTAATGCCATATAAAATCACTCCCAATCATAAACATTCTTATCTGTATTTTTCTAATTTCTTAATGTATCATAATAGTCAGCGATATCTTCATCTTGTAGTTCAGTTGGCGCATAAGGATCATAATCGTCTCCCTCTTCTTCTTGGCGCTGCTCAGCTTCTCTGTTCATTTCATTTTGAAGCATAATCTTCTTTAAGGAGTCTTCAATTTGTTGTCCAAATCCTAGATCCTGAGTTACCAATTTGCGCACATATTCATTCATATCTTTTAAGGTTGCATCCACCTTATCTTGAGGAATATCCGTAGCAAAACGAGGAATAAATCCTTCGCGCTCGCACATTGCTATTAATTCACCAATAGAGTCAACAAAATCACCTTTTTCTTCTTTATTTTGTTGCGCGGTAAATTTAGCAGATTTTCGGAGAGACTCAGATACTTTTGCAAGTTTTTGATAACCTTCAATATCTCCGCAGTCAATAGCCTAATTGGCTTTTAGATTAGTCTTACAGAGAAGGATTAATGTGTTTTTAGAGTCGGCATCTTGAATATCAAAAGAAGCCATCATTTCATTATAATCACGCTCTAAGTCAACCTATTCATTGGGCTTATAAAGCTTACCCCATTTCATTGCAAGGTAGATTTTATCCTCTTGCGTTAATTGCGCCGCAGGGTCAGGTAATTCCGCCTCATCAATAAACTGTGTTTCATCATAGAAGTTAGTTTCGCCTAAAACAGGCTGTTGCGCAAGCATTGAAGATAGATCTGATTCGCGCTATTTGGTGCTAGTCAATGTTTTGTACTGCGCCTCAGAGATCTGGCCCGCCTCGAACTAGTCTTTATACATAGCATCTAGCTCCGCCGCTTCTTCACCCCATGCCGCGCGCTTTTGCTCTAATTCCGCCTAAATTCTCTCTGTGTCCGCCCAAGCATAATCTTTCCACTGTTTCAACTTCATTTTGGATAGGTAACTACCGAATACCGCAGAATGTGAAAATTTCTTAGGGTCAGGATTTTTCGCCATCTTTTTCTCAATAAGACTATTCCATTCTGAGGGAACATATGGAACATCCACTTTTTCCAAGAGCCACAGATATGTATCAGGCTCAAATACATTTACATGTAAGGTTAAACATTTCTTACATAGTTCAATATAACGTCCATCTCGATATTTATAAAAATTAATTTCTTCTAATTCTCTATTGCATTTATCGCAATGATATTTAGCCATATTATATCTCCTTTCTTTGACGGTTATAGTTTTTTAAATTTCATGCAAGTATTTATTTTATTTTTGCCCAGTCTTTTTATTTCTGCATTGCTTGCAGATACTATACCATCCATCTTTAGAGGTTTTATTCTTCGAAAAGAATCTATTATTAGCTAACTTAAATTGTTTACAGCAAGAGCATCGTTTCCATTGCCCTTTTTCTTCATTTTGGTAGTGCCAAATAAGGTAATCATTTTGCGCCTATTCCGCAATGATCTTGGGAATCTTGTTGCGCCATAAGGATGAGATATATTGCGCAGAGTGCTTCGCGCCATGTTTTTTCTCAAGCCGCTGTTGAATTTCCTCATTAGACTAGCCATTAACTTTCATGATAACAATTTCTTGATATATAGGATAGTCATTTAGCGCCCTTTTAAGAAGCTTATCAAAGTCTTCCATAAGGTAGAAGAAGTCATCCCAATAGCGCCCTTTGGTTTCAATCTTAAGTGCGTTATAGTGACACAGAAGCGCAGATACGTGTTTGGGATCAAAGAAAGACACTAGCCCAGTACTTTGCGGGTCTCCGTTCTCATCTATATAGCGCCGCTCCGATAGATCTATCTTATTGATGCCGCGGGGCGAGGCTGAAAGCGCCATAGCTGGCCGATGCGCGCTTTTTAAGATATATTGGTCTTTGCGCATTTCGATTAGCTGCTTTTTGAGCAGATACTTTTTGCGCCCTACGGCTGCCTTGCCCGCAGCCTCAACTTCTTCCATCGCGGCGCGCAGCTCTTTGAGGCCTGGAACCTCTTCTATGTCGCGCGCAGTAATACTAATTTTTGGCGCAAATAGGATGTTCTTATCGTTGGTTATGAGGTTGTAGATGCCATCTTCGCCATTCTCAAATTTTTCCGCAAGACCTTCGAAAGAGGTTTCGCGCTTACCGATGGTGATGGCGCGGTTATCGGTGATATAGAGCTTTTCCTTTTTTTCTTCTTTGCTAAGCGCGCTCATGATATAATCGCCAAGGATTTCTAAGTAGCGCGGTGTGAGCTGCTCTTTAGGAGTTGATTCGATAATGCGCGTTACCAGCTAATTGCGCTCTTCCTTGGTTTTTAATTTATAATCTAACTTGATAGTAGTTGGAATTTCTTCGGTGGCTAATTTTTCTTCTATTGCTTCGTCGTCTTGCTCAGGAGCTGATTCGTCATTGTCGTCATCAGGCAATAGGTCAGTGTTTATTAGGTCGTCCATATTAAGCTCCTTTCTTTTGTCTTTATTAAAATTATACCAAAATTTTTTGCAAGGGTCAAGAGTAAACGATCGAATTGTCGATTGGAAATGCGCGTGGGTATATTTCATGGGCGATTTGACAATTGGTTATGATTTTTATTTTTCACGGATTGGGGGGGTGGTGAGTGGAGATCTTTAGATCTTCGTTATGTCGAAATGAAAAGAATTTTCTAGGAGTGAGTTGTCGCGAGCAAACCTGTTCACAAATTGTTCACAATTAAAATCCCGAAATTACCACAAAAAACATCGAGGGGATAGTTGTGTAGATTGCACAAAAAAAATCAAAAACTGCCTGCAATTTTGTGCAAAACGCACTTTTTTTGCATTTTTAAAAATTTTTTCACTAATGGGCTTGACAAACGAAAAAAAAGTGGTATAATTTAGCCAAGCGGTTAAGGGAAACTGCACCGCAAAAAACAAAAAGAAAAGAGGAAAAAAAATGAAACATTACACGCTTAAAAATCTCATGTATTTACTGCAACACTTCAATGCTGAATTATCCCCAGAAAATCAAAAATTATTTTTTGCGCAATTGTCAAGGGTTAAAGATTTGAATGGATTAGATTATTCTTTACATTTTAACCGTTTCACTTCTACGCTGTTTATTGAGTTATATGAGTACGACAATCCCTTAGCAATAGAGGGCGAACCGTCGGAAATTATTGCATATTTGAACCATGAGGACGCGCCTTTTTATGATGATTTAATGGAGCGCGGAGAATTTAATCCTTACAAATTTTTACAGGTGGAGGACTAAAAAATGGCTGTAATTCTTGTATTACTTAGCACTGCAGGCGCGTGGTTCATGTATTATAAAACAATGCACGCGTGCAAATGCTATATTGCTGATTTGGTACAGATTCAAGAGTATGAACAACAAGAAGCCGATAAAAGCGAAAGGCTGGATAGCGAAAAAATCAATGGGGCGCGATAAAGCGCGCCCCAACATAAAGAAAGGAAAGGTATTATATAATGAAGCGTAGATATGTATGTACAGAGTTTACCCAGTGGTTGATGAATAACAGAACCGCAACAGAAGAAGAAAAAGTCGCAAAATATAACGCAATGCGACAAGAGATAGAAGCGCATAATGCTATTTATGCTACTACTCCAGAGGGAATAGAAGAACAAAAGCAAATAGAGCAACGCCGTCAAGAGATTGCCGCTATTGAAAAAGAGCGTCATGAACACAAAATCGCATATATTCAAGAATTGGCAAAAGATGAAGCCAGCCGCCAATGGATTGCCCCTCTTGTTATGGGCGGACTTATCAGCTAAGGGGGTATAATATGCAAGTACAAGTAACACTTATATCAGAGGGCGGATATCGCCCTCTGTCTGGACTGATTGAAGTCAAGGACTGGGCGGACTTTATAGCGAACAAAAGCGCATACCAACAAAAGGCAGTTGTATCCATATTAGCGAAACGCCACATGACGGTGCGCGATATGCGCAAGTATGGATATACCCAAATCAAGGCGCGCGTATACGATAAGGAGCGCATAGCAAAAGAGAACGCTGAAAGATACGAACAAATAAAAAAGGAAAGAGGTTGGGCATAATGAAAAGAATTTTTATTCAAAACGAGTTTACAAAGTGGGCGGAATATCTTGCGCGCTACTTTGGGCATGACCTACTCATATATGATATTAACGGTCGCCTTATGTGGGGCAGTCCTGCGGTTATGCGCAGAAACCCTATGGAGTTACAAGATAACATTTGCGTGCATACTGTGTACAAAGATATAGGTCAGCCCATAGCATACCTTGATTGGGGCAATCTAACCCAAGGTGAGTATAATATACTCTTGACAATAGTACCATTCATAGAAAGCCAGCTTGACGATAATTAAAGCGCATCATATCAAAACTACAAGGCGCGCAAGGGCAACCAAGCGCGCCACTAAATAAAACAAATATAAGGAGAATATCATGGTTATTTATGAAGCAATCTGGAGCGAAACAAACAAACAAGGAGAGGTTGAAACTAAAAGTTTTTTAGCTGAAACTCGTTATTTAGCTAAACATTATTGCGGAGCTCCACAAGGAGCCGTAGTCCATATCCGTCAAAGACGCGTTATGTTTAATGTGTAAAACCTTAGGGCGCCCCTATAAGGCGCCCCATACCTCTCGCCGCGCCGTAATGCACCACCACGGCGCGGTTTTTAGATTTGTAAACAATTTGTAAATTATTTGATTCGATTTTATGAACCATATGTGAACAAATCCCATCCCGAAAAGTTCATAATTTGTTTACAAATGTTTCATAATTTGTTCACCAAATGCCTATGGCTTTGTGGTATAATATACTCACAGAGAACGGGGGACGCCCCGAGGGAAGCTGTGGGACGGTGGTCACCTTTTCTTGGCTACACGCTTCCCCCTCTGAATACATACTTACGAGGTACACACCATGACTTACGACTACTCTTCCCTTATCCGTGGTGGCTATGCCCACACCTACGCGCTCGTTGACTTCGCCACGGGCGAAGTTCGTACCACTTCTTGCGAGGTTGGTGCGGTTGCATTGCGTGCCCTCTATAAGCGCATGGATGGCATTATTCGCGAAGCCCGCGGCACAAAAGAAGTCCATCATCTGGTGCTCGCGAATTGTCGCACCAATCAGGTTATCGCCGAAGTCAAGTTCTTCGGCGATTGCTGAGGGGGTGAGCATATGACGATCTTTGCTACTCCGCGCGAAATCTACGACCGCGCTTGCACCGACCTCGGACTTGAGGATAAGCACACCGTCGCAATAGCTGGGATCTGTGAGATCCATGAGGCTGGCGGTGCAAAGTGCTGGGATGCCGCTATGGTTTGCCGAGCAATCTATATGCAAGGGCTGGGCGCGCTCCATATGGTAGAGGACTGACAAGTCCTCTACTTCTTTTTTTGACTTTTAAAAATTTTTTTTGTATAATAACAGTACAAAATTTAATATTTTCCAAAAGGAGGATATGCTATGGTATGAAGTACCATTTAACTCACGCACTTGTTTTAACACCTTTCGAGTCGACGCTTACACAGCTCGATTGGGAGACCGTTGTCGCGCAGGATTATCCAATTCATGCACTTTACTGCAAGGAGCTACAATGCATATTATTTCACTCTGATAATCAGCATGCTGATTGCATAGAAGAGATTAAGAACATATGTACCTTGCTTGAAAAGATGGCAATAGAAGTCTGTATTGAGTAGCAAATTATTATTTTAGGTACTAATGAGAATGAGTACTGTGAACAAGATGTGTTGAGGCACTTCAACCATTAAGGTCCGGCGCTAGGTGCGCTATTCAAAGCAGTTAGTAACTACCGCAAATGGGCAAGTCTCATTTGCGGTTTTTCTATTTTTGCCAGCGTCGCGCGCTCGGTCGGCGCGCGACGATTTATGGGCAATTGGTGAAGTTGCACAATTTCCACGTCGAAAAATGTCAAAACTTTATGCAACATTTCTTCCCGAAACCTATTGACATTTCTCCCCATGTGTGATATAATATAGGTACAGTAAAGGAAAGGACTGGTACATAAAAATGATTAACATTCGTTCGCTTCGCAAACTCCAAAACAATGATGGCTTGACCTTGAAAAAGGGTAAAATCGTTCGCTTCAAAACTGGCTATCAAGTCGCAACAGAGGGCATTGAAACCACCGATATTAATGTAGCAATCCTTGCGGTTCGCGCCTATAAGGGGGATTGCGGGGTTTGGTTCTCCGAGGGTATCTTCTATATCGATAAGAGCCATAGAGAGTCAACCTTGAAAAAGGCACTTGAAGTCGGGCGCGCCTGCAATCAAATTTCTATTTTGCGCTGGCGCGATATGGGACTTGTCTATTGTTGACAAGTCTCGCCTCAAAACTTTGTGCAAATTGACTATTGACAAATAGCGCATAATGTGCTATAATATAAATGTAAAAAACAGAAAGAGAGGAAACAAAAATGTTGAGAATTGACTTGTTGGACTTTGGAGTGTATGCAGATGGTAAGCATGTGGCAGATTTTGAAGATGCCGACGATGCTTGCGACTATGCGCTGGAACTGGTTGAGGATGAGCGAGCATCCTCCGCAGTAGTGGTGGATAATTCCACTGGCGTGGTCAAGTATACCGCTGATGAAGTCATCGAAATCAAAGCTGAACGAAAGGTGGTCGAGGGGAACTAATCCCCTCCCCTATGGGGGGTACATAATATGCAAATTGTGAAAAAATGGCAAATTGTCTACTGCGATATGTCGCCAGTAGTGGGAAGTGAACAAGGCGGTATGCGCCCTGTGCTGATTATCTCCAATGATATCGGCAACAGACACGCACCTATCTTCATTGGTGCTTGCATCACAAGCAAGGTTGGCAAAAAGAGATTACCCACGCAAGTAATCATTGATACCTCTTGCGGTCTGTCGGTTGATAGCATGGTTGAATGCGAACAAATCCGAACGCTCGACAAAAGGCGCATCATGGGCTTTGTGGGCATGATCACCGACAAGGCGCAACAGATGGAAATTGAAAAAGCAATTAAAATTAGCTTGGGGGTATAACATGAAAGGATTTCGTTGGTTTATTAAATTTGGAGTATGGAAGGCTTATGAGCCAAATGATAGAACTTATCCTACTCTTGAAGAATGTGAACAGGCAATCTATCCAGAATACAAGGGTGGAGCTGGTATTGATGAGGTTGACAGCGATGATGGAATTGTCACTTTTGTGCGACGTGTTCGACCTGCAACAATTCAATATTATGAAGAAGAGGATGAGTAATCATCCTTTTCTTTTGCCGGCACGTGACTGGGCGCCACGTGCCGATTTACACAAACCCCAGCACTTTGCACAAAAATCCACTCAAAACTTTGTACACTTTGACTATTGACATTATCCCAAAAGTGTGATATAATATAGATGTCAAGAGGAGATGCGAGGTGGCATCGGGTCCCACATGATGCGAGGGGTTCAACTCCCCGTACTGACGAGTACAAAAGACCATCAAAAAATTTTTCAAAAACTTTTGAAAAACCTCTTGACAAACTACATAAAGTATGGTATAATATAGATACCAAAGAAAGAGAGGAATACACAATGAAAATTGTAAAACGCACAATGCACTTCCCTATCTTTAACCCAAAGGTAAATGATTTTTACTACGAGCGACATGACTACTCACGCCCTGCAACACAAAAAGAAAAAGGCTTATGTATTCGATACCGCCTATTAGTTGCGCTTTTCGCTATCACGATTATAAGCTATGCTCTTGGCTTGATATTCGCGCTCGCAATAGAGATCAACCTATGGGATTTAACTCTCATTCCAATCACTGTTGTATGGGTTTGGCTTCTCGTGACAATGCTAAACCAGTTGTTCAAATGGGAAGAACAAATTTGTGATTTCCAAAACCACGGATTTGAAACCGAAGAATTACAATATGACCAAGTTGCGCAAGAGCAAAATGATATTGCAGAAAAGTGGCGCGCAGAACATCCCCTTGAGGAAGCAATCCGAAAAGCGCAGAAAACAAAAAACTGCAATGATATTGCGGCACTGTTGAAACTGTATCAAAGTGGAGATTTGAAACAGTAACCGCCAAGGTCAAGTTGCACAAATAAATAATCAAAAGTTTGTGCAACTTGACTATTGACAAACTACATATTATATGATATAATATATATGTAATCAAAAGAAAGAGAGGAAAGAAAACATGAAAAACTGGATTGAAGACCATGGCGCTGGGCTGGGGTGCTTGCTGATTTTGCTTATCCTTGTTCTTGCGGTCGCATTTGCGGCACTTGAAGCATGGGTGGTCATGCTTCTGTGGAACAATGTACTTTGCGCAATCTTTACAAGCGTGCCGACTATCACCTTTTGGCTTGCTTGGGGCTTGATGATTTTGTGCAACATTCTGTTCAAGGGTATCTCGGTATCATACAAAAATTAAACTAACCCTCTGCGCAAGCAGAGGGGTACATAAAAAAGAGCGCGACTGGAAAAATCTGGAAATCGCGCAGATAGGAGAGAAAATGAAACATTGGTGGGTTATCTTTATTATAATTCTTATAATAGGATTTATATTTTTATATGGCTGTTATTCACTCGGAGAACGCTTAGCGGAAAAGCGTTTTAATGACGGCTATTGTCAAATCTGTGGAGAAAAAGTAATCCCTGTTGGTAGTCGCTATGAAGCGCAATATTATTGTTCTAATTGTAGGCGATGGAATAAATGATTTGGGCGCAGATTAATGCGCCCTTATTTGATTTATAAAAATATTTATATTATAATAATAATGTAAGAAATCAAATAGAGATAAAAGGAGGTCAACGGTATGGAGTTGCACTTAACTCATGCCTTGGTTCTTACTCAGTTTGAATCTACATTCACACCACTTGATTTTGACACTATCGCGCAACAAGATTACGCGGTGCATGTCGTCTATAATCAAGTAACAAAATCATTAGTTTTCTTATCTGAGCCGCAAAAATTTGATGGTTATGAACAAGTAATCAAATTTAAGCAAATGTTAAGAAATCTATCTATCCCAGTTAACTGGGAGCGTAAAATTATAATTGTGAGTGAGAACGAATGTGAGTATTGTGCCGAGGATGTGAAGAAGTACTTCAACCTTTGAGTTGACGGACGAAGGCGGTCGCGCCAAGTCCGATTTTCCGCGCCTTAGACCTTTGTAACATTTACCGCGAATTTTGTTAAAAAGTTCGGGGCTTTTTCTTTTCCCCTAATTCCGCACACTTTTCGCTATTCCTTCGAGCGGTTCGTGGTCGCGCGCCACGAACCGTTTTGTGCATTCTGTATAGTTCCACGCCTTTTTCCGCAGAAAGTTTGTGCAACATTACCACTTGACATTTTCCCGATGATGTGGTATAATATTATCGTAGTCAAGAGGAAGCGGACAGTAAAATCAAGGAAGATGTGCGTAGTCCGCCGTTGGAAGAGGACGAAAAAGAAATATAAATCGTGAGAAATTTCTCAAAACCTCTTGACAAAACCACAGAAATGTGGTATAATAATAATGTCAAGAGGTTAAGGCTAAACACAGCAATCACCGAGTAAACAGTGACGGAAACAGAGCGCGCCCCCTGCAAACAGTACCTCGTTGAAAAAGTTTGAACAGGAACCTTGTATTTGGAAAATAGTTGCAAATATTTTTCAAAAACCTCTTGACAAATGCTACATAATGTGGTATAATATAAACGTAAGGGAGATAACAGTAACGGCAAGTAAGTCATTGACTGAAAGTGTCTGCGGTAACTCTCTTATAAATGAAAGAGAGGTAATACTTATGGCAAGAGAAATCAAATGTATAGATTGCGGTTATTACTGGGCAGATGCCGATGGCGAAATTGCATATTGCCACTATCAGTATGATGATGGTTGCGCACCTTGTGAAATTGATGATAAAGAGAGGGAAACAGAAGATGAAGATTGAAATGAAACCTGTATTGACTTGCACAGGCATAGAATATAAAACAGAAATTGAACCCTTAATTGTTATGCTTGGCGAGATAGACCTTTGCCCCCAACGCAATGAAAAACGCAACACCACTTGGAATTGTGATAACATAGGGGATGATTGTTCTCAATGTCCTTTTGCAAAAGCCAATCAAAAAGTTATAGAAGCAAGACAAATTTTGAAAGATATCGAGGTGGTATCAAAATGACTTGTCTAAACTGCGGTAGTACCGCACAACCAAAACTTGTTTTTATTGAGCATATTACTCAACATATCAACAAAGAAATATATGAATGTGGCTGTGGTTGTCGCATTGAGCGCAGAATGGCTCACCTTGACACTACCTACTGGATAGGTCATACCAAACTCAAAACTTTTAAGGGGGAAACGATAAAATGAATAAAGTTAAAATCTTTTTCAACCTTAACCGAGCCTATGAATTTGATATCACCGATATCACCGCCTTAATCTATACCATTTGCGCAATAGGGGTAATGTGCGGAGTGGACATGACCGTGTTGTTCTTCATTGGCTCACTAATCGCTACGGCTTTCTGTTGGCAAGCAAGACGGCTCAATCTTGTGTTGCTTAATGTTGCACTGTTCACAATGAACTGTTATTATCTTATCAATATGATTTGGGGGTAAATATGAAAAACTATTATAAACATACAACACAATTAGAGGTTTATGAACTGCTTGACAAAGCAATCGCAACATCCGACGAGGCGACTTTCTATGCACAACTCAAACACCTTCTTGATAGACGAAAAGAAGAAGGATACGCTTTCAACGACCACAAGCGTTTTGTCTTGCAACCAAAAAAGGCATGGCAACGAATGATGCAAGAAGTCAAGAAGTTAGCCAAAAGGGGAGAGTAATCTCCCTTTTCTCGTCGGCGCGCGTCCGACCGTTGCGCGCCGTTTTTGTGCAAATTGCACAATTCCACATCTTTTTTTGCCCAAATGTTTGTGCACTTTGACGAAAAGAAATTTCCCAAAACCTCTTGACAAATCGCGCCCTTTGTGGTATAATACTAATGTAGTCAAGGGGAGAGGCGAAGGGTGGCGAGGCTAACCATCTGAACGAAACCAAAAAAATTTTTGAAAAAATTTCAAAAAACCCCTTGACAAATCAATCAATCTGTGGTATAATATATACAGAAAGAAAGAGAGGTACACAATGAAAGTTAAAAGCACCATTTACTTTGACATGGACGGCACTATTGCCAATCTGTATGGGGTTGAGAATTGGCTTGCCGACCTTGAAGCCCATAGGACTACCCCTTATCAAAAGGCGAAAGTTATGCTCCATATGGCAACCCTTGCAAGACTTATCCATAGAGCGCAAAAGAACGGCTATGCCGTAGGTATCATTTCGTGGCTGTCCAAGAGTGGCACTGACGAGTATAATGCAGAGGTCGCAGAGGTCAAGCGCAAATGGCTCAAAAAGCACTTAAAGTCCGTTGAGTTTGATGCGGTCTATATCGTTCCCTATGGTACACCCAAAAGCACCTTTGCAAACTATACGGACATTCTGTTCGATGATGAAGTCCGCAATCGCTCCGAGTGGATTGGCAAGGCATATCCGCCCGAAAGAATTTTTGAAATTCTTAAAGAAATTTCGTAAAACCTCTTGACAAATACGTCAAGATGTGATATAATAATAGTACCGAGTTGAGAGCGAGGGCTACTCACTATGGTAGAAAGAGAGGAAAAAACCAATGAACATTATTGTGTTCGACACCGAAACCGCTGGGTGCTGTACCCAAACCTTGCTCAATATTGGCTACTGTATTGCCGATATTGACTTAACCACTTTCAAGTATCGTATTCTCAAAGGTAAGGATTACCTTATTGGCAAGCATTACAAGAACCGCTTATGGCTCTTGAATGATATGTTTGTCAAGGCAGAAAAACTTGCCAAGTTTGACTTGAATGTGGAAAACGGCTCCGCAATTCTCCGTACCGAGAAGCAGATTTTTGAACAGATGGCGCGAGATATTGACCGCTACAAAATCCAACATGGCTTTGCCTATAATTGCGATTTTGACGAGGATAAATTCCGTAGAACCGCAGTTGCGCTCAATATCCCCAATCCACTTGATAAAATTCAAGTGATTGACATTTGGTGCAATGCTCAATATGAAATCTGTTCAACCGCAGAGTATATCGCATTTTGTAATGAACACAATTTGCGCACCCCAAGCGGAAAATATATCCCCACCTCTGTTGAGGGTGTAACCGCTTTCCTTAACAATGATCAAGATTTTGTCGAGGAACATACCGCCCTTTCTGATGTGCAATGGGAATTGCGTATTCTTTGCGAGTTGGGCAAAAGAGGTTGTAACATTTTTCAAGAGCGTCCGAAAAATGGGTGTTTGACTCCCGAGGGTGAATGGGTATTCCCCTTTCACCGCAGAAAAAAGGTAGAGGACGAATAAGTCCTCTACCCCATCAAAAAAAAATAAAAAAATTTTCAAAAACCTATTGACAAATCCACAAAAATGTGGTATAATATGAATGTAAGGTTGAGGGAACAAACCCCACCTACAAAATAAAATTAAGGGTTGCAACCTAATAGCAAGAGAGGAAAAAGATTATGGCAGAGAAGAAGAACCAGTACACGCAGAAGATGTTCTACGAGGAAGTTATGGCGGCTATGGCAGACAATGAAAATGTTGTTGCCATGTGCAAGAAGAAGTTGGAGCAGTTGGAAAACAAGTCCTCCAGAGTTGACACCCGAAGAACCGAAGCACAGGAAGCCATCATGGAAGCAATCCGTGATGTACTTGCCGAAGCTCCCAACCCCATGCAGTGCGGTGCAATCTACAAGGACGAGCGCGTTTCCGCGGTGGCAAGTTCCACTCAACAAGTGAGCGCAATGCTCAAGAAGTTGGTTGACTGCGGTGATGTGGTCAAGACCATCGAAAAAAAGGTCACCTACTTTGCCCTTGCGTGAGGGCGGTAAGGGGCGGTGTAAACCGCACCGCCCCAATTACATAACAAGGCGTAGTTTAATGGTGAGAACAGCGACTTAGTTGGCACTGATGTGGGTTCAACCCCCACCGCTTTGCAGAGCATTAAATCCAAAGCCCCCTATGCGCAAGGAGTGGCGAGAAAGTGAGAATGCTTAACCCATGGGACAGACCTCTGCGACGGCAGAGGTCTTTTTTCTTTTGGTCGGCTTGGCGGCGGTCGTCGCCAAGCCGATTTATGTGTGGAGTTAGCCATTGCTAACTATTTTCGTCAAATTGCACAATGGCAAAATGCACAAAAAATTCCCGAAAAAAACTTTTTCTTTGTGCAGTTTACCACTTGTATTCTGTTGCGCTTTGTGGTATAATATTATCGTAGTCAAGGGGCGAGAGTGAAAACGCGTAGAGTGAGAGCGTAAAAGCCGACAAAACAACAAAGCAGAATGATCAACTGTTGCTCTTCCCTTTCTTGAAAAAATTTTTGAAAAATTTTCAAAAACCCCTTGACAAACACCACAAAATGTGGTATAATATAAGAGCAGTAAGGGAGAGCCACTCCCACTGACTATAAAAAAAATAAAGAGAGGTAAAGAAAAATGGCAGAGAAGAAAATCACCAAGAGAGAGCGTTTTGAGGAAATTAAGGCATTGGTTGCCGACAAGCCCGAGTTGGTTGAGTTCCTTGATCACGAAATCGAGTTGCTTGCTCGTAAGACTTCCAAGTCCGCAAATCCCACCCCTGCGCAGAAAGATGCGATTGCCGTAGGCGAAATCGTCAAGGACATTCTCGCAGAGTGCGAGGACACGAGAGGTATGACCGTTGGCTCTATCCTTAAGGACGAGCGCATTGCGTCCTATACCAAGGCAGACGGCAATTCTGTATCGTCGCAGATGCTGACCGCAATCTTCACCAAGAACCCCAAGGACTTTGTCCGCACTGTGGAGAAGAAAGTCGCATACTACGCCCTTAACTATGGTGTAGAGGACGAGGGCGAGGGGGTATAACCCCCTCTGCTCCGCAGAAAAATTTTTCAAACTTTTTTCGTAAAACCTCTTGACAAATGCGGAAAAATGTGGTATAATAATAGTGTCAAGAGGACAGAAAGAGAGGTAAGAAAAAATGGCAAGTGCATTTACCCCAGTGAAAATTGCAAGCGGTAAAGTTGTCAATATCCCCAACAAGGATTTGAACAAACTTATGGCGGTATGTAAAACTCGCTCCGAGGCTATCGAGTTATGGTTGTTCGACCACGATTATACCGAAAGCGCAGAGGAACAAGCATTGACCGCAAAGGCAAAAGAGAACCGCATTACCGCAACCATTCACGAAGCAAGAGCCGAGGTTAAACAGAAAACCCAGCGAGAGCGAGTGGTCAAAGAGGATAAGGTCAAAGAAGACATTATCCAAGCGGTAGCCGATATGCTCCCCACACTCAATGCCGAGAATGTGGTGATTGAGAAAAAGGGAAAACTTATCACCTTTACCGTAGGTGAGGATAAATTCAAGTTTGACCTTATCCGTCAAAGACCGCCCAAAGAGGGAAAAGGGGCAACAACCCCTCCTCCTCCAAGCCAAGAGGATATAATGCATCAAGAACTCATTGACTTGAAAGAACAAATGGCAAGGGGTATTTAACCCCTTGCTACATAAAACGAAAGAGAGGAAAGATAATGGGCATTGGGCAACAGATTATTAACGGCACGTATGGTCTTGATAATAGACCGCCCACTGCCGAGGTAGAGCACAAAGAAAAAGGCGCCCATGAAATCGTTGCAGAACCTGCTCCCACTTCTATCACTGGGCTGATGATACGCAAGATGATTGAAGAATATGAGCGCAAAATGCGCTAAAAGGCGCACAAAACCAACAAAAACACGCAGAAATGCGTGTTTTTCTTATGCTTTTTTATGATTTTGTGCAAAATACACGATAGTTTTCATTAAAAACGCTCTTTTTTGTGCATTTTGACGGGTCGCTAGCCTCCGGCTAGCCCCGTTTCCCCACTCCAGACCTCTATTCCAATATATGCGATTCGAAATTTGAATGTTTCATTTTGAATATTTTATCCCGCAAACCCCTCTTCAAGCGCGGGCCGCGGACAACCGCGACAGTCCGTTTCACGCCTAGGCCAGACCCTTCCACTATATGCGCTCGACTTTATGGTTGTTTGATTTGATTGTTTTAATCCCACAATAGGCCGCATTTAACGCCTGTGCTAAAATATAGTAAAAACGATGAAGATTTCAAAATCGTCATTATCGTATGTAATGTGCTTAAATTAGTTCTCATAGTCAATAGCAAAGTCATAATGAGCGCCACTTGATTTTTAATAATAAATATGTTATAATATTTATATAGAGAAAGGGAAGCCGTGACACGGGAGAAGTGTACCCTCTGCAATAGGCGCAAATAAAAAGAAGGCGCAGGATGCTGCCCTACTCCTTCTCTATCTACATATATGTTACTTTAATCTGGACCCGCGCTTAAAACAATCCGCCTAGACCATATCCTTTACTCTGTCCTAGCGTTTGGATCCACTCCATAAACGTAAGATCTGGATTGCCGCTAATCTTCTTAGTCGCTTCGTACATACTCACAAACATAGGGACAATAGCCTCAAATGATTCACAGAATTCTGAAATTTCTTCCAAAAGATCCTGACCTATATCTTCTTCATTCAAGAGGTTAAATCCTATACCGTAAGCCACGAGCGCATTAACCAACGATGCGCGCCCTTCCTCGATATATTCTTTTTCCATTTAGAACCATCCTCTCGACCATCCGCTCGCGCTAGTCTTAACTACTTTAAGCTGGGGTAGCGCCTCTACGATCAGGTCAATATCCTTGAGATCTTTCTCAGTCATTACCATACCAAGAGCCTCAAAGTAATTAACGATTGCGGCGCCAACTGCTGCTCGCGCGTCAGACTGCTTCTGCTTGAGGTATTCAAGCTCCAACTTGCGTGCGGCCTCGGCTTTTTCCTTCTCTTTCTGTTCCTTCTGATATTCTTCATAAGCGCAAATCGCTTCTGCAAGAGCATCTGTGAAATCTTCTACAATACTTTCCTTTGTTCTTCCTTCCTTAAGAAGTGCTAAAATATCCATTTCTTTTCACTTTTATTCCTTTCTTATTTTCTATATATATTATATCATATTTTTATTTATAAATCAATAAGGATAACGGAGACGAGGGAGTGGAGAAGTGGTTCTGGTCTAGGTGCCACCACACCTCTCCAATCTTAAGTATTTTATAGTATTTTTATTTAGTTACCCAAACTCCACTGCTAATACTCTTTGTAGTTACATTCTCAATTATATTCATCTGTAACTCCCCTTCATCCATTCTACCTTTCTCATACACTTTATCCAACAGTTTTATCAATTCTTCTTCTGTAAACCTATATCCTTTACCCTCATTCGGGAAAGGATATTCATATCTTATCTATACCATTATTCCTCCTCTATCTTTCCATACCAATGTCTATTTTCTTTCCAATGATTCTGTTTTATCCAATCTTTTAATCTTGCTTGTACTTCCACTCTACCCAATAACTCTGTTAATTCATCTATCCACCAATTTGGAGCTATTGCAACCATATCTTCTGGTACTTCAAATATCTCTGCAATATCTCCTCTCAAAAACTCATTCAACTCTTCCATTTGCTTTCTCCTTTCTTCCTCGTCCGACCGAGAATTTTTCCCTAAGTGAGATTTGCTTGGAGAGCCGAAGGCTCGGAAAGCAAATCGAACGTCTATTCTAGTGCGCAGCAAATAGTCTATATTCTATTTAATAGGTAACTAAATTTTTAACAGTTCATTAGAAAAATTTTAACACTATATAGAAATTTTTTAACACTTTCACTAGAAAAATTTTAACAACTTATAGAAAATTTTTAACACTTTTACTTAATGACATTATCAACCTTGGTGATATAAATCAGAGTTTTACCTTCAACTTGACGATACTCATAAGTAATTAAACCAAGCTTCTGCAACACTTCCATTATATCGGTAATAATTTCATTATTAGAAGAAGTTGATTTGGCAATACCAATATACTCCTTCATCTGCGTCATTGTAACAATATATTCTAACTCCCCTGCTGCCAAATAACGATTCATAAAATACACAAAAAGACTAACTGAATAGCGGCTTAATGCATTATTCATTTTTCTTAATGTTTCTTGAGGCACTAAGGTGCACAAACTACGCTCTAAATAAGTCAAAATATACCTATTATTTTCTTCATCAAACTCAATCAATTTTAAAGCCTCTAATTTCTTAAATCTATTTGCCGCAGTTTGCCTACTTGCTTTAATCAATTCACCGAGTTTAACTGAACTAACTTCTTTTTTATCTAAATATCGAATATGTTCTCCTGTCGCTGTAACTTCTAAGTGAGACATTTCTTGTAAGATACTATACAAATAATCAAAATAATCTTTATTTGAAGTTACTGTCTTAGCATTAGGGATCTATCGAGAGTTACTCTATACTTTCATTCTATTATTACCTCCTTTACTCTCTCTCACTATTATATAAAAATTGCAATAATAGAATTATCTACAACTGTTAAAAAATTTTTTCTAAAATTCTTAACAACTTTATAGAAAAATCTTAACAATTCTATAGAAAATTTTTAACACTAATTTTTAACACTTTCACTAGAAAAATCTTAACCGTTCTTCTCGTATTTGTTAAGATTTTTCTAATTCTCGAATTTCTGGCCTTTTTGAGCAAGGCGCAACAAATTGGTGTCATGCAGCCTCAACTCAAAAGCAAAATCAATTAAAATCGTAACAAAAACGATTTTCAATAATAGCGGTTTTCTTGCACTTGCAATCGCGCATTTAATATATCAAACTCAATGCGCAATCTACCAATCATATCGCGCAACATATCTACTTCTGCTTCAGTGCTCTTAATACGCCAAATCAAATCGCGCACATCATACTCTATTCCGCCAACAGAAATTACAATAGTTTGCTCTTGCGGCATTGGTCTAATATCATATCCTCTATCCTTAAGCGCATATAATTCTTCTTCTTGCCGCAGTACAACTTCCACTGGCTAATGTATAAATTCTTCTCTTTCAAAACCTCTAATCATACGCGCATTACCTCCACAACTTGACCGCAACTTTTAACAATTACTCTGCGGCGCCTATTGGCCCCCTGAGGCGCCTCAATTTTATTGCTTTGCTGCAGCAAATAATCAACAGCCTGAGTATATTCTTCACATCTATTTATTCTGCGATCAAGCTTCTGTACAAGATCAAATAAATTATCTTTATCATCCTCAAGGCGCCCAATCGTTTTTTCTTGTTCTTTTAAATTTTGACCATACTCATTTAATACTTCCGCATGATTATTTAATATCATTTGTAATTTTCTCTCATTAATAGCCATCCATCATTCTACCTCTCTTTTATATTTTAATGTATGCAATTCATTTCTCAATTTACTATCTACCTTAACTTTAACCTTAACCTTATCACGCAATTCATCTATCTGCTTTTGCAACTCCGCAAATCTATCATTAACGGTGTTCACATCTGCGGCTGTCTTACAAGATACTGTATTGCTATCAGATATACCAGTTAATGATGCAAGAGCATCAGAATTCCAATTACAGTCTTTAACTGTAAAACTTAAAGTTGCAGGCTCTGCGCTAATACTTTTAGCTATATCGGCTGTAGCAATACAACAACTTAAAGCATCTCTATTAAAAGTATCGCCGCGGAATTCAACCTCTTCCACTTGACCTATTGTTCCTCCGAAAGCGTCATAAAAGGCGCTCCCGTCTTCATATCTATATAATTTAGCCATTATTTGCCTCCTAATGTTTCATCACAAATTCCAAAATCTATTGAATAATTGCGCAAACCGAGTTGTTCAATCAACGCGCGAAAGGCGCTATCAGGTAGCTTATAGTCAACAAAAACACGATTTTTATAGCTCTTGATCTGTTTCTTCGTCAATTTATTGATTTTCGCTTCCTCAGTGTATAATATTACTTCATCGCCACTACTAAATATCGTGATAAGATACCCATCCAGACAAGAGGAGAATCTCACTTCATCACCCGCTTCTCGGCGCGCTTTAAGCGCAATCTTATACAACTCTAACATATGCTTTCCTTCTTTTGTCCTGTACATGATTAGTCTCTAAGGTAAATACTCTTCTGCATCAATACTATTCTCAAGTGCGCGAGTGCGCAATATAAGGCGCGCATGATCAAAAGCTATATATCCAAGAGCAGCAATTAACATACATAACATCCAAGTTTCCATCTTCTTCTCCATTTCTTTATTCTTTTTATACAACATAATTATAATATAAAATTAAAAAGAAGTCAAATACTTCTCCTTTTCGATGTCCTCATTGATTTTTATAAAATTTTATGATATAATATATATGTAATAAAGAAAGAGAGGAAAAAAACTATGGGATCAATTAAAGTAACCGTTGGTAATTCTTATCTGTTTTCCGTTGTTGAAGAATTTATCTGCACCAATGTAGATATTTTAGACAAAGAGGAGATGGAGTATTGCGCGGAAGAATGCGTTGGTCAATATCTCGAAATGCATAATGACCTTATCAACATTCTTGATGCAGACTGGGACAGCGTTGTAGAAGCTTGTTATTATAGTCTTGAGGAGGTAAGTTCTTATGATCTTTGATGCCACCCACTTAGCTGTCGCTGATCACTATGCTAATGTAGAATGCGCTATTGCATTTCTTGTTGATCTTCATCGTGATGATGTCGATATTGGCGATCCTGCCATTTTTAACCAAGTGCTTGATCGTTATAACCTAAATGATGATGGATTTGAGTCCGAAGTAAACTATATTATTCAACAGGTAAGGAGAAAGATTCGATGATTTCAAAAGTACAAGCAAGACGAGCTTTTTGTATTATTTGTATTATTCTATTGCTTTGCATTTTCCCTTTGCTGGGCGGCGTTCTTTTGTGGAATTTAACAACACTCTCTTTCTACACAAGTATCATTATTGCGCTCTTTGGATCTATTGCAGTTGGCGCGATTTTCACTGGCGTTCACACATGGATTCGTTCAATAGTAAACTGCCTCAAGGGTATTTATTAAGTTGCGCGAATAGCAGCTATCATGCTACTTCAGAGCGACGCATTCGCGCCGCTCTGTTTTTATTTGATTTTTTATTTTTTATATGTTATAATATATATGTAATAAATAAAAAAGGAAACAAAAAGCATGACAAGATTAGAGATTTTAAATTATCTCCAACAAATAGAATATTTGAACTTTAATAAAGAGTTCTGTGAAGAAACTATGTATGATCAACTGGAGTCCGTTCTTATGCACGCGAAACAAGAAAATTGTTTCCCTTGTATTTTTTCGATTGACAGTGGAATTTCTAAAGCTGTTCTTCTTATCAAAGGCTTATCTGATGTTATTAAAATTCCTTATCAATGTCGCTACGATGGAGAGCGATATGATGAAGATTATACTGACTATGAAGACGCTTTAGAAATAGCAATAGCAGGAGGAGAAGAAACATTAAGAGCTTTTCATAATAATTGCCGCGAACCTAATCCCGCAGATTATTATACTCCTCACGAATGCGCAACTGAATACTATGAAACTCAGAGCGGCGAAGAACATTGGGATTATTGTAAATTTGAAACCGAAATTTACGAAGCTGCTTGTGAAGACGGACTTGAAATATATTTTGCGGAAGAGCGCTTATTAGGATATATTGGTGACAATTATCCTGTATATTATCAAGTACGCTGTACTCCCATGGACGAAATGAATATTGATTATAATAGTCCAAAAGCAGAGCAAAAGAAAGAAACTTCAAAGAATATCTGTAAAACTCATCATTGCGATTGCTTTAATCCTATTTGGATTGCAGATTTCATTGAAATGTATGGAGAAGAAGAATTTTTGCGCTTAAACCAATTTCTTTGCGATCATGATATTCAAGATCTCAGAGAAAGTAATATTGGCTACCTTGATGGCGCGCCAATCTTGTTTGATTATACGGGTTATAGAGAATGGTAACATTAATCCAGCTTACCCGATCCCGCTTGAAAAAATCAAAAATTTTTGATATAATATGAATGTAAACAAAAAGGAAAGGAAGCGCAATAGATTAACCTATCTTAATCGAAGTTAAGGCTTCTGGAGTTGAAAAACTCAAAAATTTTTGATATAATAATAATACCAAAACTTAAAAGAGAAAAAGGAGATTTAAAAAATGGCAACTGAAAAGATTACTAAGGCAATGGTTCTGGACATGATTCTGGAGGCTTGCGCAGACAACGATGCAATCGTAGCTTACTGCGAAAATGAGAAGGTACTTCTCGAGAACAAGAAAGTAAAGGCTGCAGCACGCGCTCAGGCTAAGAAAGAGGCAGGCGACGATCTTCGCGCTGTTATCCAGACTATCCTTGAGAATGCAGACGAGGCTATGACTCGTGAGATGGTGCTTGATTGCATCGAAGGCGCAGAAGAGATGGAGCTTACCGCAGCAAAGGTTGGCGCAAGAATTTCTCAGCTCGTTCAACTGGGTAAGGCAGAAAAGACAACTATTAAAACTGAAGACGGTAAGTCTAAGGTTGCGTATACTCTCGTTTCTAGTGACGCAGAATAAGAATTAAAAACAAGCTGCTTAAAAAAGCAGCTTGTTTTATTTTACTATAAACTAACTAGTTTCAAGTAATAAATCGTCAATACATAATGTATCAAGTTTTGTATATGGAATACGAATAAGTGGAATATTATTTTCTTTACACCATTGATTTTTATAAGCATCGCGTGCTTGTTGAATTTTAAATTGCTCTTCTCCTCCAAATAGTTCAACGGGTTGAAAATGTTGCTCTCCATCATATTCAATTAAATATTGATTATTCACATAAAAGTCAAATCTTGCTAAAGCATTACTTTCTAGAAAACGGCAAGAATTAAATGTTTTCTATTCATAAAAAGTTATTTTATTATCATTTAATAAAGATTGTATTTTTAATTCGCCTTTCGACACTGAAGAACATCCACAAGATAAAACTTCTTGATGAACAAGATATGTAGAAGCAACTTCGTAAGTTTTTCCGCAGTCACATTGGCACTTCCATACAACACAGTTTTGACTTCTTTTTGCAGTTGGCTCTAGCGCAACCAATTTTCCACTTTTTAACCCAGTTATATCTTTAATAAAATATTTAGACATTTTTTCTTTATGTAAACATCCGCAACTCTGTGTTTTCCCTGAAATTAACTAAGTAGACATTACTGAAGTTTGTTGTCCACAGTCACATTGGCATAGCCACACTACTTTATTATTAATACGCTCATTTAATTCTTGTAAAACTACTAATCTGCCGAATCGCTAACCTTGTAAGTTTATTTTTTTATTTTTACTATTTTGTTCTTTACTATAACATCCACAAGATCTAGATACTCCTTTCCGCAAAGACGCCCCACAAACTGATTTTATCGTACCACAGTCACAAATGCAATCATAGTAAACCTTCTATCCTTTCCCTCCTGAGCCCACAGTTCTTTGTAGGACTGTCCATCGACCAAATTTATCACCTTTGTTAATTTGTACTAAAGCTCCCATAAATATCCTCCTTTAAAATTATTTAAGTAACCTTGGTTTTGCCTTCCTTTCTTGATATTATTAAAAATATAATATATAATTTATATAGAATTGATATAAATTTTTTTCAATAGGAGGAGCTAAATGAAATATAGTGTAGAGTTTTTAAAACATATGGATCTTAAAGGCTTTGATGAAATCACCATTCAATATGATCGCCAAGACGAACAATTGGTGAAGTTCCTTGAAGATCATTCTACTCAACGAGTTATTCTCTGTGTGAAAGATGTTATAGATTTTTCGCAAGGAGAGGAGTGGCGCAAATTAAACGCCATTCATGAGAAATATCCAGATTATAATTTTGCGGTCAAGTTTTATCAATGCCGCGCGTTTGACTCAAGAGAGAATCCATCTCTAACAAAGAGTATCGACAATCTTAAAGTCCCTTATTTTATGGGCGATTGTGTGACTAACTTTGATGAATTAAATTATTTATTATCATTAGGAGTTAGTGATGTTTACTTAACAGAGAATATCTGTTTTGATTTAGAACGCGCAAAGGCGCTATGTAGCGCGCAACAGGTCACCGTTCGCGCATTCCCTAACATTGCTCAAGCAAATGTTAGATCTACTCCCGCGCTTAAGAAGTTCTTTATCCGCCCAGAAGATGTGGCGCAATACGAGCCTTATATTGATGTACTCGAATTTTGGGGACCTCTTGATCGCCAAGCAGTATTACTTCGCATCTATCAAAAGGGACTCTGGTTTGGAGATTTAAAAGAGATCATTCTTGATTTCGATTTAGATTTTGATTCAAGACGCATCTTACCAGTATTTGGAACAATGCGCGCTACCTGTAAGCGCAAATGCATGGCGGGAGAGAAATGTACTATCTGTGACCATATTTTAAGCATTAGTAAGCATTTAGAAGATAAAAATATTATTATCATGAATAAGAAAAACTGATTGATTTTTCTTAAAAAATATGGAGAATAACAGTGAAAAAGTTCAGGTTAAAGTTATATAATTTATTTAATATAAAAGTAATATATTAGTGAAAGTCATTAAAATAAATTAATATATTAAAGGAGAAAATTATGACAAATAACTATTGCATTTATATGCATAAAAACAAGATAAATGGTAAACTTTATATTGGACAAACAAATTAGAAGCCTGAATATCGTTGGGGAGAAAATGGAAAACGATATGAAAATTGTCCACGTTTTTTTAATGCAATTAAAAAATATGGTTGGGATAAGTTTGAACACATTATCCTAGAAATAAATTTAACTTTAGAACAAGCTAATGAACGAGAAATTTATTGGATAAAATATTATGATTCTACTAATGAAGAGAAAGGTTATAATATCCAAGAAGGCGGATTAAATCGAAATGTTACAAATGACACTAAAGAAAAACTAAGTAAACATGCTAAAGCTCTTTGGCAAGATATAGATCATCGTGAAAAAATATCTAAATTAATGAAAGAAAAATGGCAAGACCAAGAATACATTGAAAAACAAAAACTCGCAAGGGAAAATAGACATTGGAAACTTTCTGAAGAAGGGAAAAAAAGAATTAGTGAAGCACGTAAAGCTTATATTATTGAGCATGGAACTCCTACACAAGGGAAGGGACATTCTGAACAGGCAAAAGAAAAAATTAGACAATCAAAAATAGGCGAAAAGAATCCAATGTATGGTAAAACTACTTCTGATTATCAAAAACAACGAGCAAAAGAATGTCAGAATAAACGTATTAGATGTATTGAAACGGGTCAAATTTTTGAATCTCGAAAAGAAGCTGCTGCTTGGGCAGGATTAAAAAGTTCAACGGGTATTATAGATTAGATTGCAGGAAGGAAAAAAAGTGCGGGAAAACATCCAACCACAGGAGAAAAACTTCACTGGGAAAATATTAATTGATTTTTTATTAAATTTATGTTATAATATATTATAAAATAAAAAAGGAGAAAAAAATGGCAAAAGGACAACAGTTGAAAAAAGAAATTCAAAGCAAAATACTTGAAACATTTTCTGGGTCATTTTTATATAATGATGGAAAAGAAATTCGTATTTGCGGCTATGAAAATGGCGAAAGTTTACAAGTAAAATGCGTATTAACTTGCGCAAAAGAAAATGTTGAAAGCGGCGCAGATAATGCGCTTCCGGGAGATTTCCCCGCGCCTACAACAACTACTCCCACCCCTGTGCGCACAGAACCTATCGCGCCAACTGATCAAGAGAAAGAAAACGTAACTCAAATGTTGCGTAGATTAGGACTGTAATAAATTCAAAAGGAGAGATATAACATGGGCGAGCCTAAATTATTAAAATATGCCGAATGGCAAGGTGCAAATGGGAGCTGGTATTGTAATGATACTTCTGATCTTTCGAGCGTCCGCAGCTTATGGTGGGCGCCCGCGCGAATGATGAATATCTCTCCCGCTGAATATGTTCAGTGGCTAGTTGAGAATTTTAAACCAGACGCTATAGAGTATAATCAAGAGCGCGATGTACTTGTCTATAGCTGGCGCAAACAGGCGGACATGCGCGTCTTTAAGAATAAACTTAACGCGCTTGCAAGAAAATATAATTTTATTATTTAAGGAGAAGGTATGAAGAAAGAAAATTTTGTAAAAGTAATGGATGTTCTTGATGAATATTTCAATGGCGAGATTGCAGAAGCATTCAAGCTATTGGAAATTAGCGAAAATCGTATTACTGATAAATTCGATACAATTATCAGCGCTATGGATGCGGAGATAGACCCTCTTGGTTTGGCGCGCGACGACGAACACACCGCTGACTGTGGTAGTTATGTTTGTGCTTGGCTTTTTAGCGACACGGACTTCAATGAGATTTGCCCAGACGCAGGCGCACTTTATGATTATATTCAAAAGCAATATGAAAAGTGGCGCCAATCAGAAAGAGATGCTCGCGCCGAATTGATTAACCAAATCGCAAATTCTTAATTGATTTTATCAAAAAAATATGATATAATATATATGTTAAGAAAAAAAGAGAGGTAAAAATCAATGGAAGATATGACTTTTTACAAATATAAAGTCAATTGGTGGTTCGATGAGGATGATGGAGATATTGATGATCAAGGTTTTATTCTTGCAAAAAGTTATACCCATGCAGTAGAACAATTGGATAAGGCTTTTGATGATATTAACTATATCACGGTTGAAGCAATTAACGATAGTAATCTCTTGAGTTATGAAGACATTCTTGAGGCGTTAGGTGGAAATACTCAGTCTTCTTGTCTTGGACCTCAAATCATTGAGGCTCTTCAAGATGCGATTGCAGAGGAGGGAAAAAATGACTGATGTAATGGTAAGAGTAGAAAAGCACTATGAAACTGCGATTCGTCGCTATGGAGAAAACGCAGTGCTTGGTGTATTTGCATATGGTTCTTGGAACTATAATACCAATACTCCAGACTCTGATGTAGATACTAAATGTATCCTTGTTCCTAACCTTTATTCTCTTGCTATTAAGCCCTATGAGGTTAAGCATCTGCATATTTTGCGACCCGAAGAAGATAAAGATTTTGAAGTTTGCGAATGCATGACTATCATGCATATGGTTAACAACTGGAAGAAACAGAATATCAACTTTATTGAGATTATGTTTACTCCTTATTGTAAAATCAATCCTCTTTATAGCGAGATTTGGGAAGAGTCATTTCCTCTTGAAGATCGAGAAAAAGTCGCGCGCTATGATTTGCGCCAAGCCATTCACTCTATGGTGCATCAGGCAATTCATACCTTGAAGCAGGATCCTACTGATCCAAAGAAGATTATGAATGGCGCGAGAATCTTGATGACGCTTGACAGAATCACTCTTACTGATCGTCCTTATAAAGACTGTATTTGGATGCCAGAAGAAATTCGTGATCTGCGTTTTCAAAAAGCAGATCCTCATAGAGTTAGCGATCTTTTAACCTCTCTTGAAGCATATCTTGAACATATCGATGAATATGCGGGTAAGGGTGCTTATAAACTAGGGGTAGATCGCGGACTTGAGGAACTGATTTTGGAACTTATTGAATATAGAATAAAAAACTTTTATTAAGGAGAAAATATGAAAAGAGATTTTGATGCAAAAACAGGTTGTGGAATTATCGTGGGCGTTATTGCTCTTATAGCAATTCTTGCATTTGTAACACCACTGTTTCTGATGTGGGGATGGAACCTTGGAGTTCTCGCGCTGTTTCCTACACTTCCCGTGATGGAATATTGGACAGCATTCTTCGTTAGCATGTTCTTTGGCGCCATCGGCGGAAAGTTTCATGGCATAAACAGCAGCTTTAATAAAGACTAATTTACAAGGTCTGCTTTGCAGACCTTACATATACGGGATTAGCATAAAAAATTTTTGGTATAATTTAATGAATTCGTATTCGAGAATTTTCATATAATAATGAAGAAAACAGATAAAAGGAGGATTCCGAATATGGTAGGAATTTATAAAATTACAAACAAAATTAATGGCAAGGTTTATATTGGATAGAGCGTTGATATTGAAGCTCGCTTTCGAAAGCACCGTTCCGCACCTTTTAATCCTAAAAATGATGCCTATTTTGGACATTTTTATTCTGCAATAAGAAAATATTCATTAGATAATTTTTCTTTTCAAATATTGGAGGAATGTACAAAAGCTCAATTGGATGATAGAGAAAAATATTGGATAGCATATTTTGATTCTTATAATCCACAAAAAGGATATAATGAAACAAAAGGCGGTCAAGGATCGCAGGGCTTAAGAGCCAAGCTTACAGAAACAGAAGTGTCGAAAATTTATGAACTTCTTAAAAATACCACTTTGAGTCAAACAGAAATTGCTAATTAGTTTGGCGTATCATAGCGTTTAATTAGTGGCATTAATAGTGGAGATAGCTGGCATAACGATTCTTTAATTTATCCCATTAGAAGTGGTAGTGGAGGAAAAAATATAAAATAGCATTATTATTGTAAAGATTGCGGAGTTGAAATATCCTCTTCTAAAGCTGAACGATGTGAAAAATGTGCAAGAATAGCTAGCAGAACTGTCGTTAATAGACCTAATCGCGCAGAATTAAAACAACTAATTCGTACGCTGCCTTTTACAAAAATCGCTACCCAATATGGAGTTAGCGATAATGCAATCCGTAAATGGTGTAATGTTGAAAATTTACCATGCACTAAAAAAGAAATTAAAAAATATACAGATAAAGAATGGGCGTTATTATAACGCCCAAATATACGGGATTCATATAATGGATAGTATCAGACACTTCTAATGTCTTCGCAGAGGTTCGAATCCTCTATCCCGTGCCAGGCGCTGATGTGAAGCAAATAAAGAGGCAGCGACAGGGTGGCACTTCCATAAGTGTTAAAAAACCTCAATGTGCGGTAGGCAAGTACCTTAAGTGCCATTATGTGGGTGTAGCTCAATTGGTCAGAGCGCGCGACTTATAATCGCGTGATGCTGGGTTCAAGTCCCGACGCCCGCACCAATATTATTCAAAAGGAGAAAAGTAGCATGAAGTCGATTGAACAAAAGGAATCTCAAGCGCGCAGAAAAGAGCGTATTCAAAATGCTGCTTTTCTCCGCACTCGTGTCGTTGAAAGCAAGAAGAAGTATAATCGAAAGAAAGAGAAGGCGCAAATTCGTCGTTCTATGGAGGATTAGAAGTAAATTTTTTTTCTCAACTTTATTAAATTGTTCTTGCTTAAATTTAATAAATACTACCAAAGAAAATAGGAGGGCGCCATGGGATACAAAAGAAGTCAACAGACAAAGCAAAGATATAAGCGTCTTTATGATGAAACTATGCGTCATTATGGCGCAGGTGTCTGGTATGACGAAGAAAAAGGTAGATACATTCGCTACTATCAGCCGCGGCGCGCAAAGTTTGTAAAGCGCAAATGCAATCGCGCAGTTCGTCGTTACAAAGGAGCCTTGCCCACTAAAGGTTCTTATCGTAAAGTTTCTGAGTATTGGTGGGATGTTTGGTAATACTGGGGAGTAGCTCAGCTGGCAGAGCACTGGTCTCCAAAACCAGGTGTCTAGGGTTCGATCCCCTACTCCCCTGCCATTTTCTTCTTTATTGATTTTATTAAAAATTTATGTTATAATAAATTACAAAATAAAAAAGAGCAAAGGAGAAGTTAGTTATGAGAACTGCAATCCAAGCTGTTTGGTATATTGATGATAATAATGTAAAGCATTATACCGTTGTTAATTCTGCGCAAGAATTATTCTTTCTTAAACTACGTTTTGACTTTGTTCAAACAATTAAGCCCCATGAAGTTTAATTGATTTTATTAAAAAAATATGATATAATATATATGTAAGATAAAGAAAGGGAGAAAAGAAAAATGGAAGAACAGTTTTGGTTTGAAACTCCTACTATGGTTCGCTGTTATGAGTGCATGGAGGAGGATACTGATGGAGTAAAGGAGCCGCAATTCTTTGTTGGAATTGCCTATCATGACGAAGTAATTTGTTCCTGTTGTGGCGCAGTATTCAATCTTGAGGATCTCTATGATGGCGCAGATGAAGATGGCTTCTCTGGTAAGGTAGTAATTCCTCTTGGAGATTGGGTAAACTTTTCTGATTATATTCAATAATTAAAAGGTGCGCCAGCCGCCTAAACTCGCTGGCAGACATGCGGCTGAGGGTTCATGAGCCTAAGGCTGTACTACCCTAGTGAAGGGCGTGATTTGAAAGTTTCGTGCCGATATGGAAACTTTCCCTTGTAAGTTCTGGAGAAACTTTCCGTTTCAGTCAAAAGAGGTGTCAATCACTCAGAGACTCAGTTCGTAGTAAGTTAAAAAACCAAACAGATTGAACGCGGTGAGAGATGCCAGCGACTCAGCGGTGTAACGAGCGAAAATGGCAGTTGATCAACGCGCCTCGGAGGGCGATTATAATACTCCGATTCTGGGACCTTAGCTCAGATGGTAGAGCAATAGAATAGTTAAGCTATGTGGCAACGGTTCGAGTCCGTTATGTCCCTCTTTCGTGGTTTAAGGTGATCCATAAGTATAGACAAAACCTTTTATAATTAGAACGGTTGGTGGAGTGACCGTTGATGGAAAGCGCCCATTGGAGTGAGGCGCAAGACTAATTAAAGATGAACGGCGCAATGCGTTTACTCTTAGCGGTTGCGAGGAAGCATGAAAAAAGAGCGTTGCTCGGAACAGTACGAAAAACACGAGCGCTACTTGGCGGGCGAATTAAAAGATAATTGGATTAAAAAAGAAATTATAGTAAATGCGCCAAGGTCGACGGGGGTATCGTCTAATAGGTCTAGTGACACCAGCCCTTCAAGCTGGAGATCCGGGTTCGAGTCCCGGTATCCCTACCAATGCGCTTAGGTAAGGCGCGATATAAATCTTCTACATTGCCCGTGAGTGATGGGGGCTGGTTTGTCAGCAATATAATCATTCATTATGGAGCTTTAGTTAAGTGGCTAAAACGGGGCGTTCTCAGCGCTCAGGCAAGGGTTCGATCCCCTTAAGCTTCACCAGATAGCTACCTACCACAATAATTAGTGCGCAGTGGTTAGCAAGAGTATAAGATAATATCAGTGGACTCCTTCTAACGGATTGTCAATCCCGCAGTTCATCGAAACTGATTACCTCTTGTGAAAGGAGCGCCCGTACGTATTCCCTTGTACGCGTGATAAATGTCAAGGTGCCCGTGCCAACTTATCGAGGCTTGATATGAAGTTGGGATAAAGCTCAGGTGTGCTGGAAACACCTGCCGTATCGCGCTGGTGGAGCAAAGGTAGCTTACTAGCCTCATAAGCTAGAGACGAGGTTCGAATCCTACGTGCGCAACCAAGGTCAGCGACAGACCTTTTGAAAATTGTCGCAAACACTGAGCGGGCGGTGTGAGCAAAGACCCCTCTCTCCTGTCCGAGGATTGAGACAGGTAAACTCGTAATAGCGAGTCCCTAGAGGCAGCCGTGGGTGACTCAGGCTGCGGAGTTCGCGTGGAGAGCTTGGCATAGCAAGGGTTCGCTCAACCCATTCCACCCCAATATACACTGAAACGGGTCAGGTGATATCGCCCGACTTGGTAGGCGAGGTAAAGTGAGGTATCGTATGACGCATTAAGCGAGGAAGCCCTACGCCTGCAAGCAGACCAACTATATGTTGATGTCGTAAGAGCCTTGTGCGAATTGAGTAGCGTAAGCGTGGTTGTGAAACATAAACCCCACCAAGTCTTTAGTGTATTATACCCAAAACAGAAAAGCCGTTCTCGGGGGAAGATGCGAGGACGCAATTTGCCAAAAGGATCGGCGTCCACCGAGGTTTCATACACTACGGGTGCTTGGATCGACACCAAGTTTTGGCACCATATGCGAAAGTAGCCTAGAGGTAAAGGCGCCAGCATTAGGAGCTGGTTTTAAATACTCCACTATTCGCTGGTTCGAATCCAGCCTTTCGCTCCAAGCTGATGTGCCATGTGTACAAACAGTTGAGCCCGCTTGGTTGCGGCGGACGTACAAAATACCGTGACCATTTATATGGGCAGGCGCCAAAGTAGGAGAGTTGGGGCGGTCTGTAACACCGTTGCTTTCGAGGAGCTTAGTGGGTTCGATTCCCACCCTTCCCACCATTTATTTATTACTTTAAATTGCATATACTTTATTGATTTTTATAAAAAAATATGATAAAATATATATGTAATCAAAAGGAAAGAGGAAATAAAAAATGAGTGTTGATTATGAGTCTGTTCTAATTTATGGATATGAAATTCCTTTAACAAATGAAAACTGCGCATCAATGTTTCGCGCAACTGGAAAAGAGTTTTGGGAATTGAAAGAAATTATTGAAGATCGATTTGAAGAAATTCGATTCATTGATAATGATGGATATTCTAACCCAAGTCATATTTATTTTGGTGTGCCTCTTGGTGATGAAATTGATCTTGATCCAACAGAAGTTAAGTACTGGATTAAAGATCAGCAGTATGAGATTATGACTGCGTTCACTAAAGTATTTGGAGATGCTTGTTATGAAGAACTCAGTTCTCCAGAGTTAAAATTGTATAATTTTGTGCGTCGGTATTGACGCACTTATGCTACCGTGGCGGAATGGCAGACGCCTTCAAAAAATTCTTAAAATTTTCGGGCAAACCTTAATAATTTTCTTAAAAGAATTTTAATATATAAATGACAAAGAAAATATTAAGGAGGTTTATCAATGGGTAAACAAGCTAAATGGAGAGAATTTTCCGAAGAAGAAATAAGACAAATAGTAGCAGAATCAAATAGTAACGCAGAAGTTGGTGCTAAGCTTGGGTATGTAAGAACGGGCGGAGGTTCAATGGAAAGTATTCATAAAATGTATGAATATTATAATATTGATACATCTCATTTTACAGATGAAGCTTGGAATAAAGGCAAATTTGATTATGAGCGTTTTAAGAATGGCAATGCTATTAAAAGTGCAAACATGATTGATGCTATTGTAGCATTAAGAGGACGCAAATGTGAAAATTGTGGACTTGAAACTTGGTTAGAGCGACCAATTACTCTTGAAGTTCATCATAAAGATGGAGAACATCTAAATAATGAATTAGATAATCTACAACTACTTTGTCCTAATTGCCATTCATACACTGAAAATTGGCGCGGTAAAAATATCCAAACCGCACAAGAAAAGGTTGTCACTACTAAAAAGAAAGAACCCGTTTCTGAAGAGGAGCTAGTAGAGTCATTAAAAACCCATACTTCTGTTCGCCAAGCGTTAATTGCCGTTGGCTTAACAGGAGCTGGTGGTAATTATGATAGAGCTTATAATCTTATTCATCAATATAATATTGAACACTTGAAAAAATAATATGGCGGTTTGTTCCGCCATTATGGGGGAGTGGTGGAATAGGTAGACACCCGGGTCTTAAAAACCCGTGAGGTTAACTTGGTTCTCGTGACGGTTCGAGTCCGTTCTCCCCCACCAATAACCGACGAAAGCCAGACTCGGTATATAAATTAGTGGCGCTTCAAGTGGTAGGTTGTGTGTAAACCGATTAAGAAGAGAAAACGCAAGTGGAACACACATATTGGTATTAGCATAAGTCCAGTGCTCCCCAAAAGGGATGATTGAGTGTAGGAAGCTCAATGTTAATTATATATCTTGGTAGTACCCAGTAATCATATCAGGCATTGGGAGACGGATTGAAGCACATGCAGAAATCTTAAAAGGCGCAAATATGAACCAAGATAATTATAGCGAGAAGGACAACTCCCCAAAGCGCCCAACATTACGCGGAGGGAAAAACCCAACAACTGGCTCACTGACGGGTTGTAAAACACAGTGACAAGATAAGGATGTATGTTGGCATTGCTTATCATTTATAGAGGATTGGGAGAGTGGTTTAATCCAGAAGTTTGCTAAACTTCGGAGGGGATGTTCCCCTCCACTGGTTCGAATCCAGTATCCTCTGCCAGCTGTCCTTTGTGCGGGACATTAAAGCGTGCGAACCGCCTAAAGTTGAAAGTACACAGTGTCCCCTTATTGAGAAGCCTAGGGGAGGTTTGATACATGCACCTGACCAAAAGCATTTATCCGTAGCGGTCTTTAAAGGCGCCAATGGGACTGCGTCTGGTACGAGAACCCAGACCTTAGATATGGAGGATTAACCCTAAAGGCAAGGGACTAGTCTTGAAAACTAGTAGTAGCGGGCGACCGTGTGTGGTTTCGAGATCCACATCCTCCTCCAGAGGCTGGCACGCCGCCATAATTCGGATTGCCCGAAGATGCGTGCAAGTACATAGGAAACACCTGTGATAGGCAGGTCTGGACGCAGATAAAAAGTAGCACGGTTGAGCGCCATCGTCGACAAGCGCGGAAAAGTGGGATAGAGTAGACAAGCCGATCCACTTGAAGTTTCCATTTTTAATATGTGGGTTTAGTTCAGTTGGTAGAACATGCGACTGATAATCGCAAGGTCTTAGGTCCGATCCCTAGAATCCACACCAAAATTTCAAAGTTAAGAGAAATAGTGGTTCGAATCCACTCCTGTCTCCTAACCGGGGACGGGTAGTTTAAGTAGGCTAAAACACTCGTCGCGAGCTTTGAAATTTGTCGCAAGGAGTCATGACCTTGCCGTGTAGAAAGGTTGCTACAAGATATGATTAGCCGCGTCTACGAAAAGACTAAAAAGTAGCAAAAGGGCAACTCATTTCCCTTTCCATTCTGGTCAGCAACTTAGGGCTGATGCGGGAAGCGCAGTGCACGGCGCAAATGAGCTAGGTGCGGTAACAGCCTCGACAATGAGTGACCCATTCCGCAAGTATAGTCAAGACTTGTTGACTGATAGGAAAGACTATCATGCTTTGCAGTATTAGTTTAGTGGTAAAACAGGTGCTTGCCATGCATCAGTCGCGAGTTCAACTCTCGCATATTGCTCCAGAGCGCGTCCCTTTGAGATCATGCACTAACACGGAAAATCCTCTTGCCAACTGTAATGGGACACAAGGTTGGGGGTGGTACTTAATACAATAGGGTTGTTGATGGTGAAGATACACACAGGGAATGACCGGCTAAGTGCTGTGTGATGAAAATACTTGTCAGTGTAAAGGAATGCGTGGGTCTTTCTTTCCCTATTATTTATGGTGAGAGTAACTCAATTGGTAGAGTGCCGCACCGTGACTACGGATGTTGCGGGATCGTACCCCGTCTCTTACCCCATTATACAAAGCGGAATAGACGCTTGACATTGGACAGACAAAACTATAGCTATCGCTCGGAATATAGGTAAGGTTAGGCGCCTGATCAATAAGCGCTTGGCGCCTTATAAGTGGACGAAATCCTTGTAGTCTACCGAAACGGGAAGCTGCTCCTATGGCTGAAGGCTTCTGGTAGCTTCTATAATATTGAGAAGACGACACTCTCTGTTGCGGTGAAATGATATATCTGTCAACGGTGCTGACACCTATCAGACAATATTATAGCGTTATGACTCTACAGATACGATAACTCTGGGATAAAATAGTGGGAGTTAAAAGATGCAGCAACATAACTTTATATACGCCATTAAGCGGTGACTATTGACCGTATCTGCTAGACTATTAATGAAACGCGTATAAAGGGTAAATGAAATTAGGCACAGGATAGATGGAATGAGGCGTGGATGCAGGTGTGGCTACGCAGACCAACTACATTAACACAGTGTCTAGGCGTGGAGTAAGAAAATTTATTCTGTACCTAATGGATTTTATTGATTTTTATAAAAAAATATAATATAATATATATGTTAAAGAAAAGAAATAATAAAAAATAATTACATATTTGGTGACTGGATTTTAACGAATAAGACCTGTTTAGATAAATGCGTATCAACAGGCATCAAGTTAGTCAGTCTTAATTCAGGAAACTTCCCCTCAGGTCGCGAACCTGCTGAGCCAAACTTCTCTTTCTAAATGGCGGTGTAGCTCAGGGGAAGAGCACTAGTCTGTCACACTAGAGGTCGGGCTGTCGGAATGCCTCACCGTCGCCAAAGTCTAATTTGTTAGTTATCCGAGACTTTAAACCTAAACTAACACCACCCCGCTCTAAGGGTGTGCCTCGAGGTCTGGAGCAACGAGGATAAATAAAGTCCCCAGAGTCGTTTTGCGGTATAGGAGAAAACCGCCATAGAGCGCAAGTGTTGAGGGTCGGAAGGCTTAGAGCAATAGCCTAGCGGTAAGGACAGTTCATGGAAATGCGCGGAAGTGACAAAAACCCTCAGTTAAATAGGTGCCACGAAGCCAAAGTCGTAGTTGGGTAATACGATGAGGAAAGCGATTCATCCCGAAGCAGCTGTGGTAAATGGAGTTAGATGAACAGCCTATTGGTTTTCCTTGTTTTCACAAAACAAGGTGGTAGCACATATGGGAAATATCTGTGTTGATACTTGGAAACTTGATTAGCTCTGGGCGGCAATCCAAGAAGTAGAAATACTTCGTGGTGTAGAAATACACCCCGTTCAGTCTAAGTTTCACCCTATCAACAAGTGAAGCAGAGAGCGAGGCGGCAGACGCTATATAAACAGTGCTGGTTGTACTCGGCGAGACTTATATCCGAGAGGCAGTGGTGGGCCAAATATCCATTGGAATAGCTCCTCCAAGATGAAGTGAGCGATTTATGAAAGTGGCTTAGTAGTAGGTGATGGTTTATCCGCGAACCCTACAAAAGGCGCGGTTCCAGCTTACCGTATCCAAAAGCTGGACAAATAAACTTTGCACGCACCCGAAAGGGCTAGTAACGCGGACCACGCAAAGTATGAATCGCATAGAGCAAATGGCGACCTTTCTAGAGGGTAGTAAAATGAGCGGCGATGCCCCGACCTATGGGCGACATTAAATATCTCGATGTACGATAAGTGGTAGTCTACAAGGTACGGGTTCGAATCCCGTCATCGAGAACAGGTCTGAGTAGAGCAGACCTGGGGTAGCGCGCCCAGTAAACGCGGTCTGCAGACGCACTCTACATTTACGCATTGAGCAAATGGCGACCCTGCTAGTGGGTGAAAAAATGTGCGGCGCGGTTTCCGACCTTATGGAACTATATCTGGATGTAGCTCAATTTGGCAGAGCTCTAGATTTGGGATCTAGAGGCTGGGGGTTCGAGTCCCTTCATTCAGACCAATTTTGTTTTTATCTGCGCCCAGTGGCAGCCAGTGAGCCGCTAATCGCGCACTATGATTTTAATTATTTAGGTTTGGAGAATACCTCTTGCTGGCGAAAATTCTCCACCCTCTCTTTCGTACATATGTCGGTATGGTGGAATGGCAGACACGCTGCGTTGAGGTCGCAGTGCAGAGATGCATGAAGGTTCAAGTCCTTTTGCCGACACCAATTAATGGAAGGTTGACGTACACGGTTGGCGTGCTAGACTGAAAATCTAGAGACTCTGGTTCGACTCCAGAACCTTCCACCAAAATAATCCGCGACTGGCGCAAATGGTTAGCGCGCCTGTCCTACAAACAGGAGGCTCGAGGTTCGATCCCTCGGTTGCGGACCAAGGTTCGGAAGCAGCCAAGAATAAGCTTCATGCAGAGCCTTCTATTTAGCCACCACTAAATAGAAGTGGCTCGAAGAAATTTCATTGATTTTATAAAAAAATTATGATATAATATATATGTAATCAAAAGAAAGGAAATAAAAGAAATGCAGTCAATGAGATCACCCGAAGCAAGGCAATTGAGAATTGAGAAGCTCAAGAGCCGCACTAAACGCGATAATGGTAGAATTATCCGTAAGTTGGAGCGGCAACAAAGAGCAGGTTTAAGACCTAAAAATTAAGCCGCTTCTACCGCTTAATATGAGCGGGTAGTACAGAGGCGAGTACAAGAGACTTTTAATCTCTCGACAAATGTCCACCGTGGGTTCGAGTCCCATCCCGCTCACCATAATCAAAAAGGTAGAGCATGGATAATTCTGTTGAAAAAATAAAAAAAATATGATATAATAAATATGTAAGAAAAACACAACAGCGATGCAATATAAAGCTTTTGTTCATCTGAGCTTCCGCTTTCCATCAACAAATTCGCAATTCAAAATTGCCCGAACAGGGGTCGCTAATTGCATTTAAATTGGGGAGTTGCCAAGTGGCTCAAGGCAGCGGTCTTTGACGCCGCCATATGTCGTTGGTTCGAATCCAACCTCCCCAGCCAGCATCTTGTATGCAAACCGTTATCATGGATTTAGCACTTAAACTACCACTTCTAAGTATGTGGCTTGTGGGAAACGGGATATAAAGACGCAAAGTAAAGTGCAACATGGGGGATTAGCTCAGCTGGCTATGAGCAATAGCTTTGCTTGATAAACTCTTAAAACCTTTAACAATTAAATATGGAAAATAATACAAAATATCTTGGCAATTTTACTGAACTACAATGTATTTGTCGTTTTTATGAACTTGGTTATCCTGTTTCAATTCCTTATGGAGATAGTGAAAAATATGATTTCATTGTTGACATAAATGGAAGATTATATAAGCTACAATGTAAACACGCTAATCTTCATACAAATGACGAAGGACAAGTTGATTATTTGACAATTAAAACTTGTTGGCAATCAGGTTATACAAAAAATACACCTAATCAGCGTCATTTGTATTCAAAAGAAGATTGTGATTATTTTGTAACTCATTATCAAGGAAAAAATTATTTAATTCCTGTTAATGAATGTTCAACACTAAAAACTTTAAGACTTGTTCCTCCGAAAAATGGACAAGCCAAAGGAGTTAATTTTCTTAAAGATTTTATTGATGAGGAGGTCTGTAAGGGTTTATAAGAGCATTGTTGGGTAAAGCTATGGGTCGTGGGTTCGAATCCCACATCCTCCACCACGAACGGTTTTGATTTTCACAATTTTTCCTCTCTTCCTTACGGGTTTAGGTTATTACCGTTAAATCAATAACCTCTGGAATGTCGGTTTGGCGTAATTGGCAGCCGCGCTAGTCTTAGGAACTAGTCCTTCGAGGGTCTGGGTTCGAGTCCCAGAATCGACACCATAGGATCTGCTGTCTAGATCCTTAATCATCTGCCCGAGATAGGGCGGGCGGGAAGACAGCCTCCGCACTTAAGATGCGTTAAAGCTTAAGAGTTAACCTTTAGCGAAACAGTAAAGGCGCAGTGGCGTACTGCGAGAGGGCCAAGGCTAATTACCTCTCAACCCATACGGCAACTCTGGAGCGTTGATGTACAACGAAGCGCTATCTGCCCTCTCGAAAATCTATGAAAATAGTTGGGGCAAAACAACGAGTGACTATACGGTATCAAGAGTGGCGAATCCGTACGCGCGACGAGGCACGATGCGAGAAATCAGAATAGTGATAGCTAACTCGGAATTATATTGGGATGTGGGTAGTTTACATTTACGAACTTAATCGAAGTCATGCGGAGTCTATCAACTCTTCGCGAAACCCCCAATAGCGGCGCTTAAACGCGCAGATGGCAGATGGTTCGGTACAAAATAAATATTGATGTTCATCGGTAGTCCGAGGCGAAACGCACTAAAATGCGACCATGCCGCGTAAAGGAAAGCGTGATTACTTCACAGTTAGTACTGCCCTTAAAAAGTAGCGCGTTACTTTTAGAGGTTGCGAAGGGATGAGGAGTGGTTCCAGTAGAGACAGGATTTTCTAAGCTGGATGGTACGATGAAAATGAATGGAGATGTTTATTTGGTATGTGTCTCCTCAGTTGGTAACCAATAGGTGCAATACCTATAAGACACACAAATGGAAGAGCAAAAATTCCAGCAATCAACAGATGTGCGGTTGGCTGACCTAAAGCCTCACCTCTTAATTGATTTCTTAAAAAATTTATGTTATAATAAATATGTAAGAAATCAAAAGTTCATTGATAATTGCATAAGAAAATATATAACCTTTAACATCCTAGTGTAGGCATCTTGCATGATGGCTAGGACGAATCCGCGGGGAGAGAAACAGAGTGGGATACTGCTCTAAAGTAAGTAAAACTCGTGAATATATTGAATAAACGAGTATGCCTGATAAGGGTTGCGGATAATGGTGCATATTGATGATTTAGCGTAAACAACAATCATAGCTTGGCGCGAGAAGAGTCCCTGCAGTGATGCATACCACCTAAAGTTGGCGGCGTGAGAAACCGTTATGAAGCGAATAATCAACTAGGTATCTCAAAAATAGGCGTTCCCGTTGATGTTTGGTAACAAACTATAACAAGCAAGGTTGGTGCGAGTAGCCGTATCGGGTTGTAAATAAGCTTCACATATTATTTGATGATAGTAACAGGAATTAAATTAATGCTGAAGCTCGGTGAAAGTTCCCTCAGTACTGATCGAGGGTATGGTAAGTTTAATCTTCCGTTTTCCTATCGGAACGGATCAAAAGATTAAGCCATTGGAGAAGCGTGGGATCGCTACCCATTGCTCAGCCTCCCGTGCATATATGTTAATCGCGCACTTCAGAAACGATGTAGAGTGAAGACTCGTTAAGGTGCTTATATATTTTCTTATGTGATTATCTTAAAGTCGCGTTAGTATGCTAGACTGGCGCAACGATAGCGCACCTCACTTGTAATGAGGTGGTTCTGGGTTTGAATCCCAGGTCTAGCTCCAATTTGCAGGTATCGTATAACGGCTATTACTCCAGTCTTCCAAACTGGCGATGTGGGTTCGGCTCCCACTACTTGCTCCAGCCCCTCTGATTTTGGGCAACATTTTTCTACCTTCCTTTCTGCATAAACCGCGCGGCGAACGGTGTCGCGCGGTTTTAAATTATGTTGACATAGCCAAACGGTTAAGGTGAGTGCCTGCAAAGCATCTAGGTCTCTGTTCGAATCAGAGTGTCAACTCCATTCAAGCCACTGAAAAGTGGCTTTTTCTTTTTATATCTGCTCGGGGCGCAAAGGCTCGTATTTTCAAAATAATTTTAGGTTTTGGAAGTTTTAAGTTGAAAATTCAAAAAATTTATGTTATAATTTACATATAAACTTGTAAAGGAATAGAAAGTTATGATAAGTAAAGAAACCTTAATCGCGCTTATGTCTCACCATGAAGCGGAATTGCGCGAGTATCGTTTAAGTGGCGATGCAGAATATCTATTACCGCTTATAAACCGCGCGCTTAGCGCAGAGACAAGCTGTCTTGTCGAAGATTTTTTCAACGCAATGACAGATAATGAGAAAATTGCATTTCAAGCAATTAGAGAAGAAATTGGATTAGTTGGCAACATTTCAGTTGTAAAAATGATCCAAAAAACAAACCTTTCGCGCCCAGTATTTACCTCACTATTGCAAAAAATGGAGAAGTATGGAGTCGCGCAAGTAAAGAACCAAGGTGTAAAAGGCACAAATATTCAAATTATGGAGGGGATTGATTAATGGGCGACGAGGGAGAATATCTTTATGCTCGTGATGGGAAAGGAAACGTAATACGTTTATTTAATAACCCATATTCGCATGCAGAGGGTAAACAAACAACCGCTACAGGCCAATATAGTCATGCAGAAGGCTGTTATACAAGACCATTCGACTACTATTCTCAACAAACAGAAGCATTGGCTCAAACCTTAAGTAATGTTGCCGCTCAAACAGGAGTCTCAATGTCAGAATTGGCTGATGCTCTACAAAAGGTAGCCAATATCGGCATGCAAAATGTAGTTCAATCATTACAGAATTTGGAAAAAACTATATCTAATACGCCTGTTGGATTTTCACCCAAGCCTGTAGTAATAGACTCAAAAGAAGAAAATCCTCAAAAAGATTTTAGATCTGAATTAAAAACGCTTAATTCTAAAAATGAATATGACATAATTGATGTTTACCCAGATGTAGAATTTGATTTTTAATTGATTTTATATAAAAATTTTATTATAATTTATATGTAATCAAAAAAAACAAAGAGAAACAAGGAGAAAAAAAATGATTTACGCAATTATTGCAGCAGCAGTCGTCTTATTCCTCGCCGTATTTATCGGCATGTCCTATGTCAAGTCGCCGCCCGACACCGCATTTATTATTTCAGGTGCAGGCAAGCGAAAAGTCATCACGGGTAAAGCATCATTCCGAATCCCGTTCTTCCAGCGTATTGATAAACTGAACTTAAAACTTATTCCCATTGATGTTAAAACATCAAGTTCAGTACCTACTGCAGATTATATCAACATTATGGTAGACTCTGTAGTCAATGTAAAAATTGGATCTTCGTCATCCATGATTGATACCGCGGCCCAGAACTTCTTGAACCAGCCCACTGAATATATCGCAAGAATTGCGCGCGAAGTGCTTGAAGGTAATATGCGCGAAATTGTAGGTCAGATGAAACTTAAAGACATGGTTAGTGACCGCCAACAGTTCGCTGATTTGGTAAAGAAAAATGCAGCACCTGACCTTGAAGCAATGGGTCTGGAGATTGTATCGTTCAATGTTCAGAACTTTATTGATAACAACGGCGTAATCGAGAACCTCGGTGTAGATAATGTATCTCAGATTTCGAAGACTGCGGCAATTGCTAAGGCGAACGCAGAAAAGGAAGTTGCTATCGCGCAAGCAGCTGCGGCTAAGGAAGCTAACGATGCTAAGGTAAAGGCGCAAGCAGAGATCGATAAGCGCAACAACGAACTCGCTATTCAAAAGGCAGAGTTGAAAAAGGCTTCTGATATTAAGTTAGCCGAGGCAGAGGCGGCAAAGGGTATTCAGGCAGAAGAGCAGCGTAAAATCCGCGAGGTTGCGCAGGCTAATGCAGACCTTGCGCGCCAAGAAAAGCAGATCGAATTGGAAGAGCGCGCAGTAGAAATTACTAAGCGCAGACTGGAAGCAGAAGTTGAGAAAAAGGCAGAGGCAGATAAGTTTGCGGCACAGCAACGCGCTGATGCACAGCTCTACTCCGCACAAAAGGCAGCTGAAGCAGAATTATTCCAGCGCCAAAAGAAAGCAGAAGCTCAGGCGCTTGAAGAGCAGAAGCGCGCAGAAATGGAACGCTTTGCAGTTGAGCAAGAGGCTCTTGCAAAGACCGCAATGGCTGCAGCTATTGAGGCTGAAGGCAAGGCTATTGCAGAAGCAGCTCGCGCTAAGGGTGAGGCAGAAGCTCGCGCAATTGAGGCTAAGGCACTCGCAGAGGCTGAAGGTCTTATGAAGAAGGCTGAGGCTATGAAGCAGTATGGTGAAGCCGCAATGGCAGACATGCAGATGCAGGTTGCAAAAGCATATGTTGAGCAGTTGCCCGCGATTGCTAAGGCAGTTGGTGAAGGCTATCAGGGCGTCGACAAGATCGTTATGCTTGGCGAAGACTCTGGTAAGCTCGCAGGCAACATTATGAACACCACGACTCAGATTTCTGAGGGATTGAGCGCCTCTATGGGCATCGATCTTAAGACCCTTCTTGCTGGCTTTATCGGCGGCAAGATGGGCGCAAATGGTGGCGTAACAGTTAATGTTGATGACGCATCAGTTTAATCAATAAGATTTTAAAAGGCAGAATGTAAATTCTGCCTTTATTTTTATAAAAATTTATGATATAATATATATGTAATAAAGGAAAGGAAGAAATAAAATGAAAATTAAAAGTTATATCGTTTGGGATAAAAAAGATCCCTCATGGTGGTATACAGTAGAGGCTCCATCTAAACGAATTGCAAAATGGTGTGGAGCAAATATTGTTATGAATCATTGTTGTTGTCAAAGAACTGCAAGAGACATGGGTGTAAAAGAGGATAATTAAAAATGGAATTGATTTATATTTGTTCTGTTTGTGGAGAAGTTGAGAGCTTTAATCCTGGCTCTTGCCCCTTATGCGGAGGAGTATTTAAGCGAAAGACAAAAGAAATGAAAGATAACACGCTTAAAGAAATTATGAATAAAGTAAGCGGCATCTTTGATAGCGCATTTGAATTTGCGGAGGACGAAGAGGAGCGCAATTATATTAATCAAGTAGAAAATGAATTGCACTCTTATCTTAAAAATAAAGGTTTGATTTAAAGGAGGGAAAGAAACATGAATATGTATGATGAATTAAAAGCATGGGCAGATAAATGGGGAATTAAGTATACCGAGTTTCAAGCTAATGAGCATTGGGCATTAAATATGATTTACTTTACCTGCAATGATTATCAAGAGCCTGCTTTTGTCTATGACCCTAAAACTGGACACCACACTTGGTATGGAGGAGAATAAAAATGATGAAACTTAGTCCTATTGTAATTAGCCTGCTTGATACTGATCTTTATAAGTTTAATATGAATCAAGTCATGTTTCATAAGCACACCAACCTTAACGGAATCTATATCTTTAAGTGTCGTAATAAGGATGTAGAATTTACCGAAGAAATGTGCGAAGAGATTAACGCGCAAATCGACCATCTTTGCACACTTACTTTTACTGACGAAGAATTGAGCTATCTTGGCTCGCTTCGCTTCATCAAAAAGGATTATATCGAGTTTCTTCGTCTCTGGCGCCCTCTTCGCAGATATGTTGCTTGTTGGGTTGACGGAACTCAACTTTGTATTGAGGTAAATGGACCGCTCTTCTCTGTGATGCAGTTTGAAATCTATCTGCTTGAAATCGTCAATGAAGTATATTTTCGTATGAAATATGATTACCTCGATCTTATTACCTCGGCGCGCGAAAAGCTTCAGCATAAAATCAACCTAATCAAGTCGGGTTATTATAACTTTAAGTTCGCAGAATTCGGCGCGCGTAGACGCCTTTCGCGCGAATGGCAAGAATATGTAGTAGACGAACTTCTCAAAACCAAGCAATGCGTAGGTACTTCGAATGTCTACCTTGCAATGAAATATAGTTGCACGCCTATTGGCACATATGCGCATGAATATGTCCAGATGTATCAGGGTATCCCTGGCGTCACTCTCGCCTACACCAATAAAATGGCGATGGACGAATGGTTTGAGGAATATCAAGGTGATAATGGAACCGCGCTTACCGATACTCTTGGTACAGATCTGTTCCTTATGGACTTTAATAAGCTCCAAGCTAACTGCTATACCGGAGTGCGCCATGATAGCGGAGATCCTTTTGAATGGGGCGAGAAAATGATTAAGCACTATTATGAGCTTGGCATTGATCCCAAGACTAAAACTCTTCTGTTTAGCGACAGCCTTGATTTTGATAAGGCTCAGGCTATTCATGATCACTTTGAAGGGCGCGTTAAGGTAAGCTTTGGTATCGGCACATACCTGTCGAATGATACTAATGAGCAGCCTTTGAATATTGTAATTAAGCTCCAGTATGTTAACGGACACCCTGTGGCTAAAATCAGTGATAATCCTGGCAAGGCAATGTGCCAAAACGAAAAATATCTTGAATATCTCAAGAGTGCAGTAAATTATAGATTAAACGAAGGAGTGTAAAGAAAAATGTTATTTTGGATTTTTGTTATTATTGGCGCAATCGCGCTCATTGGGTTAATTATTCCTATCTCTGGTCAAGTAAAACTGCGTACGCTACAACGCGCAGCAGATTCAACATATCAAATTTGGTTCGATGCTTCGCCTTCTGTTTATAGCAAGCAGGAATATATAAATATTATAGAGGCGCGCGACAAAGCAAGAAAAGAACTTGAAGATTTTAAGCAATCAAAACAATATGAACGACTGCAAAGAAAAGAAACTGTTAATGCAGTATGTAAAGTAATTGCTGTCGGCTGTGCAATTGTTCTAGTCATTATGAGCTTTGTTCTCATAGGTATTTATGCTGGATCTGGCGGTGAGCGAGTAGGACTTGAAGCAGAATATGACGTTCTTTCTTGGGAAGTTGAAAATAATATTTATCAAGATGGCGGAGATGATGTAGTAGGCAAAAAGGAATTGTATAATCAAGTCCGTGAATGGAATTCTAATTTAGCAAGTAACCAATACTATGAGAAGAATTTCTGGATAGGTATTTTTGTACCTAATATCTATGGTGATTTGAAACCTATTGAATTGAATTAAAATAAAAGAAAAATAAAGGTAGAATATTAATTCTGCCTTTATTTTTTATAAAAAATATGTTATAATAAATTATAAAAGAAATGAAAGAGAGGAAAAGAAAAAATGAAAAAAGTTTTTTTAATCATAGAAGAAAATCATGGTACTATTAGAGTTGCGACATCAAGACGCGCCGCTTTTCAATATCTTGTTAAAAAGAATTGGCTGCACTTTGAAACCGACTATTACCTGTTTGATCAATGGGTTCCTATTCGTAAGATCTTTGATGACAACGAGTGGGAAAAAACTAATGAAAACTTAGTTGAATGGGCAATGATGCCTACTCTTGATTGGGATGGGTGCTTTTATGTTGAAGAGATTGAATTAATTGAGGAGGAGTAAAAAATGATTATTCGACGTGATTTTACCACTGGACGGTGGCCTTGGCGTAAATACTGGAGAGGATGGTTTTTATTTGGCTTTATTCCAGTTTTCATTAAACAAACAGGAAGGGATTAATTATGAACTACTATCACGTCAGAACTTATACTCCCTTTTGTGGAGAAGAAATGGATATTTATATTGCTGCAACAACCGAAGATGAATATCGTAATAAAGCAAATAATGCCGCAAATGAAAATGGTATGGAGTGGTTTGAAGCACCGGACTGGTGTGAAGATTATGCAGACCTGGATGATGCCATTGACGATTATTATGCGCAATGCGACTGGCGTTTAATGGGAATGATTACCAAGGAAGAGTATGAAAAGTTTAAAAAAGAAGGAGAATGGTGCGTATGAAATTAAGCCAGCTAATTAAAGAAACTATCATGCTTAATAGAAAAATGCGTGATTTACGCAGAATTGATAAAGCATGTGATAAACGCCTTAAATTGATTACAAAATATAAAGCAAATGAAGCTTATATTCAATTTTTGCTTAAAGAATACAAAGAAAAATGGTATGGGGAGGCAATTTCTAAATGAAACTGTGGATCGATGATGTAAGACCTGCACCTGAGGGATGGTTTTGGGCACGAAGTGTCAATGACGCCAAACATCATATTGAATGGTGGGAGACGCACTCTCTCCCTTATGGCGAGAAAATAGAAGTGATTAGCATAGATCATGATGCTGGTGACTTTTATCATGATGGAGGGGATTTTATACGCGTATTAGATTGGCTCGAAGAGACTGAACGTAACTATCCTATTCGCATCCACTCAATGAACGTCGTTGGGCGAGAAAATATGTTGCGCATTTGTCGAAAAAATAATTGGACAATTTTAAATTAATTCATACTATGAATTTTTATAATACAATAGAGAAACAAAATATGAATTCAGGAGGCAACTATGCCAAAGAAAATTGATTTAACAAATAAAAGATTTGGAAAACTAACGGTGCTATCTCAAGCAGAAAATATTCAAACGCCCAACGGGAGGAGTCATGTTGCATGGAATTGTTAGTGTGATTGCGGTAATACTTGCGTGGTTAGAAGTGATAATTTAAGAAACGGTCACACCTTTTCCTGTGGCTGCATGGCAGCAGAAAATCGTCGTCAAGCGGGATTAGGACGTAAACTCCCCTTAGAAGGAAAGCGTTTTGGTAAATTATTAGTACAAGAAGATAGTGGAAAACGAGATAATCGTGGTGGAGTAATTTGGAAATGCTTATGTGATTGTGGTAATATAACTTTTGTATCAACCTCTAATTTAACTCGTGAAAAAGAGGCAACAATCTCTTGTGGTTGTGCAAAATCAAAAGGTGAAGAAAAAATTATTTCTTTGTTGTTAGAACTGCAAATCCCTTTTATTACACAAAAACGATTTGATTCTTGTATATTCCCAGAGACTAATAGACAATTAGTTTTTGATTTTTACTTGCCAGAACAAAATCTGTTAATTGAGTATGATGGAGAGCAACATTTTCACGAAATTCGCAATGATAGGTATGATTTTCAAGGATTACAAAAGAGAGATGCGTTTAAAAATAATTGGTGTATTGAAAACAATATAAAATTAGTTAGAATACCATATTATGATTTTGATAAATTAACAATAGAGAATATGCGACGGATTATTGAACGAAATGGTTGGAAGGAGATAAAATAATGGGAGTTACTATATATTTTCTTATAATTTCATACTCGCTTGTGGCTGGTGTTCTTATGGCAGTTATTATGGTTGGTTTTAATTTGCAGGAAGATTGTGGATTATCTTTTTTAAATCCTAATGTTCTTTATAAAACTGGTAAGGTAAATTGGTTTGGAGCATATTTTTTAGGTATCTTGTTTAATTTAATTTTTACACCATGTGCAGTGTTTTATTGGATTTATAAACTTTGTACCGTTGGAAGGAGATAAGATAATGGATATTTTGTTAGGCCCTTTGATTCTATGGCATATATTCGGATTTGGTATTTTAGCTATGGTTTATACGTCATCAAGACGTTTGGATAATTGCTTATTGCTAAATCCTTGTGATGTTTATAAAGAATTTAAAGTAAATTATTTTGGATGTGGATTAATAGTTTTATTTGCTAGTTTATGCTGTCCTCTTTTTACTTTATTATATTGGTTTTGTACATTTATAAAATTTATTTGTACTGTTGGAAGGGAGGTAAAATAATATGGCATATTTTAGAATTATCTATGGATGTGGATGCGGCGAGAATGAAGAATATATTGAAGCAAAAGACTTTGATGAAGCATATGAAACTGCTTATAATCTCGCAGTAGAAAACTATGAGTCTTATGCTGGATATCACGGAGTTCTTTCTGAGGCAGATATTGCCGATGAAGAATTTGGTATTGATTTGGGAGACCCTGAGGTGGATAAAGAGATCTTAGAGGAAATTAATGTGCGCTATTGTGAAGAGATTGAAAATACTATTTCTTATGGCGCAGAAGAAATTTCCGAAGAAGAATATAAAGAATATATGGAGGGAATGAACTAATGAAAGATATTACTGCTAAACAGGCAAATCTTTTTACTAAAAAACCTATGACTTTAGGTAAGAAATATAAAAAAAGTCTTATGAAAAAAATTTGGGCAGCTGCAACAGAAGGATATTTTCAGACTTATATAGACATAGATGGACCCTCTGAAGGAGAAGCTGTTAAAAATTATCTTGAAAAATTAGGATATATTTGTAACGATAGATCGAAATATATTATTATTAAATGGGACGAGGTGACAAAATATGAATAAAGTATTGATTGTTGTTGATATGCAGAATGATTTTATCTATGGCGCGCTTGGCACCCCTGAGGCGCGCGATATTGTCGATAATGTGCGCAATAAAGTGCTTGAAGCGCAGAGGAATGGAGACCTGGTATATTTCACCAAAGATATTCACTGTGAAGATTATAACGAAACCATTGAAGGAAAATGTGTTCCCCCTCATTGTAGAGAATACTCCGAAGGTTCGGAGATTATTCCTGAACTACTTGAACTTATGGCTACAACCACATATCCAAATGTAATTGCGAAGTCTACCTACGGTAGTTTTTTCTGGGATTATATGCAGGATGTATGGGACGATCTTGAAGTGAGTGAGATTGAGCTCTGTGGAGTATGCACAGATATTTGTGTCATTTCTAACGCGCTTATTTTGCGCAGCATGTACCCCATGACTCAAATCCGCGTTGACTCGTCTTGTTGCGCAGGTCTCACTCCAGAAAAGCATCGCGCAGCGCTTGAAGTAATGAAATCTTGTAATATTGAGGTAATCAACGAATGATTAAGGCTAAAATTAGAATTAAGTATGTAGAAGAACAAGAAGCAATGCAAGTTCTTAATCAATTTCATATTATTCCTTTTAAGATTAGAAGCAGTTATTCTTGGAATAATTGGACCTCTTTCTGGATTGAAATATCTGATGAAGAGAAATTTTTTCAAGTAATAACTCTCATGAATCAGCTATGTAATTATGGAGGCGCGATAGTTTTAAAAAAGAAGACAATTAAAACATTTTAATTGATTTTATTAAAAAAATATGATAAAATATATATGTAATCAAAAGAAATAATAAGAAAAGAGGAAAAAGAAGAATGAATTTTGATCAGCAGTTTAATGACAGAAATATGAACCGTTCCAAGGACTTGGTGCTGTCCATCAATGAATATGTCTTGATTCAGGACAAGACCGATGGTAAGATTCGTACCTGTTGCGGACCTAAGATGGTTACCATTTCCCAGCAGCAGGCAACCGTAATCTTCAACAGTAAGAATAAGAAGTTCGAGGAAGTAAATGATTTTGAGCGCGCTAAGCAGCTCTTCGTATCCGCGCCTGAGGGTTGGTATGTAACTTTGAAGAACCCCACTGAAAAGGGCAACCATCCTACCGAGGGTATCAACAATCCTCCTGATGATATGTGCATCGGAGTTAAGGTAAACATTCCTGGACCTACTTCCTTTGCGCTCTACCCTGGACAGATGGCAAAGGTTGTCCGCGGACATAAGCTGCGCTCTAACCAGTATTTGCTGGCAAGAGTATATGATGCAGTTGCGGCAATGAAGTCCCTGTCTTCTGCAACCGTTTTGGACGCAGAGGGTAAGGTAAAGGATATTAAGAACGAAACCTATTTCGCAGGTCAGTTGCTTGTAATCAAGGGCACTGAAGTATCGTTCTACATTCCTCCTACTGGTATCGAGGTAGTGGCATGTGAAGACAACCCCAATGAGTATGTGCGCGAAGCAGTTACCCTTGAGCGCCTTGAGTATGCGATTCTGAAAGATGAGTCTGGTGAAAAGGTATATGCGCACGGTCCTGCTGTGGTATTCCCTACTCCTACTCAGACTTTCGTTCAGAGCGGCGCAAAGGGCAATGAGAGAAGCGTTATTTTCCGCGCGTTGGAGCTTTCTCCTATCAGCGGTATTTATGTAAAGGTTATCGCAGAATATAAGGAAAAGGGTGTTACGCATCCCGTCGGCGAAGAGTTGTTCATCACTGGTAATGACCAGATGATTTACTACCCTCGTCCTGAGCATGCTTTGATCCAGTATGATGGTAAGTATATGCACCACGCTATCGCAATTCCCGAGGGCGAGGGCCGCTATATCCTTGACCGTATCAAGGGTACCATTAAGATGGTTAAGGGTCCCAATATGTACCTGCCTGATCCCCGCTTCGAAGTTGTGGTTAAGAGAGTTCTTACCGCTAAGGAGTGTGATCTGTACTACCCTGGCAACCGTGAAGTTCTTGAGTACAACCTCGGCTTGAACGAAGCTCAGGCTGAAAAGAATGCGCGTCTCGGCAAGGCGAATAAGACCGACGTAATTAACAACGCTTATAATACCGCAGATCAGGCGGGTGCACTTGCAATCTTTGCCGCAACTTCCAACATTTCCCGCGGTGTATCTTACACCAAGCCTCGCACTATCGTACTTGACACCAAGTATGAGGGTGTTGTTGCGATCAATGTATGGACTGGTTACGCAGTAAATGTTGTATCTAAGTCTGGTAAGCGTGAAACTATTGTTGGACCTGCAACCCGTTTGCTTGAATACGATGAAACCCTTGAGGCTCTGACTTTGTCCACTGGTAAGCCCAAGAGCACTGACAGAACTATTCACACTGCTTATTTGCGCGTAGACAATAATAAGGTATCTGATATTGTTACTGTTCAGACCAAGGACTTCGTAGATGTTAAGTTGGCTCTGTCCTACAATGTAAACTTCCTGCCCGAGCACAAGGATAAGTGGTTCTCTGTCGACAACTATGTAAAGCATATGACCGACAGAATGCGCAGCCTGCTGAAAAAGGTGGCAAAGGATTACGACATCGAAGAGTTCTACGCTAAGACCGCAGATATTGTAAGAAATATCGTGCTGAACAAGAGCGAAAAGAACACCGCTGGCAGACTGTTCCCCGAGAATGGTATGATTGTCACCGATGTTGAGGTTCTGGATGTTGCAGTAGAGGCGGCTATCGCCAAGATGCTGGAGCGCCACCAGACCGAAATGATTCAGAAGACTCTGGAACTGACCGACGCAGCCCGCAGGGCAGAGAAGATTCAGAAGCTGAACGAGTATCAGCGCAAGGAAGCAGATCTCGAATACGAGACCGCTATGCACCAGATGACTCTGAGACAAAAGGCAGATGAAGAGAAGCTTAAGAATCAGGCGGAGATCGCTGCTATGAAGCGCGCTGAAGAGGCTGCAACCTCGCAGGCAAAGGCAGACATGCAGGTAGTATTTGATGCTATCCATAAGGCACAGCTGGCACGCGACCGCGCAGCAGATGATCAGAGAATCGCTACTGAGAAGCAGCTTATGGATATTGAAAAGGCAAAGGGAGATGCTTACGCAAAGCAGATTGTTGAAATGCTTAACGCAATTCAGCCTGGACTTATCGAAGCAATGCATGGCCAGACCAATGCAACTCTTACCAATGGTATCGCATCTGCGCTCGCACCTGCCGCACTCGCTAAGGGTGAAAGCGTATCTGAGGCAATCACTCGCATGGTTAAGGGAACTCCTATGGAGACCGTCATCGAGAAGTTTTGCGCTAATAAGTGATAAAGCTTAAATATAAGAAGCCATGAGGTAACTCATGGCTTTTTTATTGATTTTTATTAAAAAATATGATATAATAAGTTATAAAAGAAATGAAAGGAAAGAAAAAATGTTACCAAGAATTAAAATTAGCCTTGAGCGCTGGAGATTTAACAAAGATTATGGTCTATGGGTTTCAAACAAAGGACATGTTCTTGATCAATACAAACAAGAGGTGCATGTCAAGGTTGATAAGAAGGGATATCTGATTGTCTGGAGTGAACTTGCTACAAAGTTGGTAAAAGTACATCGTCTTGTGCTTATTACTTGGCGCCCTCTCGATGGTATGGAAAATCTCACAGTTGAACACCGCGATCACAATAAGCGCAATAACGCTATTAACAATTTGATTTGGATGACCGAAGAGGAAAACATTGCGCGTGGTAATGAGGATTATACTGTTAAAAAACCGAAATCCACCAAGAGAATTTGCGCAAATGGAGTAACTATGACAGTCGAAGAAGCGGTAACTTTTATTTATAATACCGCATCTTTTGATAAGAATTGGAGTAAAGAAAATGTGCGTTCAAAAATAAATGCGGTTCTCAATAGTGATAAACAAAAGAAAAGCGCGTTTGGCGTTACTTTCACGGAGGTTAAATCATGAGACTTTGGCACCAGAAACTTATACCCTACCTTCCCAGACAACAATTGCTAGGCCAATACAGAGAATGTTGTGCTCTAAGAGGCAGGGGCTGGGGTAGAAAGCATGCAACAGTAGATTATGTATTCACACATGATCCTGAATACCTTTATGAATATCATTGTAGAGTGATGAATGAAATGGAACGTCGCGGTTATCACCCTGACCAAACTTGGCGACACTCTTCTTATCGTGGAGCAACGCTTGGCTTTGTTCCAGAATTTTGCGGTATGGAATATGCTTATACACGGGACATTATTTATCCCGAACACAATGATGCCTATCTTCTTGAATGTATTGAAAATCTTGAAGGCAAAGGTATTGATACCACAGAAATGAGGAAACTATTATGACAAAAGAAAGACTTGATGAATTAAAATCAAAAGTCAGTCAAAGAACTAATTATTATTCTAACATTGGTTTCGATGCTCTTGCGAACGAGTTTATGAATGTTGGAATTTTCTTGGCTGAAATTGAAGATGTAATAAAAGAAAATGAAGAATTAAAGGCGCGGGTCCAGGCTCTGGAGGAAAAACTTAGCACAAAAATCGCTGAAGCGGCTACCGCGCGAGATTCGGAGGGATATGATTAATGAATAGTGAAAATATCAAAATGAGCAAGATTCTTGAGTCCCTTGGACGCACTGCTAAATATCATATTTATCAAACTACAAGCATCGAAGAACTCAAAGATAAGCAGCTCGTAGGAGTAGCAAATTCCTATCAAGAGGCATGCAAAGTCATTAAAGAATTTCTTGCAGTCAACCGCGCTTATCAAGAACCCTATTGGCGCTTTGTAATGAATGAACAGGCTACTTTCGTTGACTATGGCTCTTGGTCAAAATTTATGGCTATCGTACCGCCCGTTCCCATGAAGGAGATGGAAGACAGTTAATTTGATTTTCTAAAAAAATTATGTTATAATAATATGCTATAAAAAAATAAGAAAGAGAGAATTAGTATGGAAGATAATGTAATAATTTTAGAAGCAGAAGATTTGACTTTAGAAGAAGAAAACATTGATTTTGAAGTTACGGGCTACATTCCCGACGCAACTCGCGCATATATGCATCAAATTAGCCGCATTCCGCTGCTTTCCTTTGAAGAAGAACAAGAGCTTGGTGCTAAAATGGCGCAAGGAAATACTGAAGCGCGCAATAAACTGATTGAGTCTAACCTCCGATTGGTTGTAAGTATTGCGAAAAAATATCTGACGCGCACAAAAATTCCTTTTCTTGATCTCATTCAAGAGGGCAATATTGGACTCATGCGCGCAGTAGAAAAGTGGGATTATACTATGGGATATAAGTTTTCGACTTATGCAACTTGGTGGATTAAACAAGCAATCTCTAAAATGGTAGCTGAACAATCCCGCTCGATTCGAGTTCCGATGCATATTATTGAGCAGCTTAGTAAAATGAGCAAGACCACAAGAGATCTGTATCAAGAGTATCAGCGCGAACCTACTACCGCAGAAATTGCGCAAAGAATGGGGATTAGCGTTGACAAAGTAAAAGAACTTCAGTCAATAGTAAAAGAGCCTGTTTCAATGGAACAAAGCATCAATGACGAAGATGACGTCGAGCTTGGCGATCTTGTTGCAGATGAAAGCAATGAATCTCCTCTTGAAGAGCTCTTTAAAGAAGAGATAACTTTAAAGGTGCGCGAAGTGCTTACCACTCTTGATGATCGTGAAGCTGAGGTACTTACTATGCGCTATGGACTTGGCGGTTCAAGAGCCAGAACTTTGGAAGAAATTGGAAAACATTTTGGACTGACTAAAGAGCGTATCCGACAAATTGAAGATAAAGCATTGCGTAAACTGCGTAATCCTATGCGCGCAGGTATGTTGCGCGAATGTTTGGAGGTATAATTATGGCAATATTTTGCGTAGCTGGTGTAGTGTGTTTTTTCCTCTATACGGCAATTGATAGAATTTGTAGTTGTATAGAAAATAAAAATAGAAAGGAATAATAAATAAAATGCTAAATAAAAATGGAGAGCGCGAGCTTGTATATGTAGCTCGCATTGAAGAAATCAGACCTATCCCTAACTACGATAGAGTAGAGCATGCGCGCATTGGCGCAGGCTGGTGGGTCATTGTTAAGAAAGATGAATTCCAAGTCGGTGACTTGTGTGTATATTTTGAGGTTGACTCTAAGGTGCCTGAAAAGGAACCTTTCATGTTCCTTGAAAATAAAAAGTTTAAGGTTAAAACCCTTAAGATGTGCAAAGTTATTTCGCAGGGCTTGATTATTCACCCTAATGAATTTAACTTTGGGCGTGAGCTGGAAGAGGGCGAGTTCCTTACCAAGGAGCTTGGTGTAACCTATGCTGAGGCAGAGGATAATGCGCGCAAGGCTAATTCCGCCGACAAGTATAAGAAAATGGTACAGCGCAGACCCAATATCTTTAAGCGTCGTTGGGCGCGCTGGATGATGAAGCGCGAATGGGGTCGAAGAATTATGTTCTTCTTCTTCGGCAAGAAGAAAGATAAGAAGAATGGCTGGCCCTCTTGGGTAGTAAAGACTGACGAGGAGCGCGTTCAAAATCTAGGCTATCTATTTGATGGACGCGACACTGGAAAATGGATCATGACCGAAAAGATCGATGGTACTTCTACTACTTTCACTATGAAAGGCGTTGGCAAGAAGCGCGAATTCTACGTATGCTCGCGCAACGTAGTATTTGACAAGCCTGAAAAAGAATGCTTCTATGATACCAATGTGTACCTTGAGATGGCGGCTAAGTACGACATGGAAGAGACCATGCGCCGCATCATGGATTGGTATAAAGAAACTGGTCATGAGCTTGAGTTCTTGACTATTCAGGGTGAAACCTATGGCGCCACCGTTCAAAAGCGCGATTATGGTATGAAAGATCGCAATCTTGCAATTTTCAATGTAATCTTCGGCTATAAGAATGGACAGGTTGAAAGACTTAACCCTCTTGAAATGGAAACCATGATGAAGCTCTTTAATCTTCCTACTGTTCCAGTCCTTGGCGTTATTGATCTACCCACAACTTGCGACGAAGTGCTTGCACTTGCCGCATCTGAACCTTCTCAAATTGATGGAGGTATGCGTGAAGGCATTGTTTTCCGTTCGGAGGATGGAGTTCATAGTTTTAAGGCTGTGAGCAATGAATTCTTGCTTAAATATCATCAATAAATAATAAAAGCACTACAATCCTGTAGTGCTTTTTGATTTTCTTAAAAAAATATGTTATAATAAATTATCAAAGAAAATGAAGAAAGGAAAAAGAAATGAGTAAATTGATTCTTATGATGGGCGTCGCGGGCGCTGGTAAAAGTACTTGGATCCGCGAGAATACATGTAAAGCAGACGTAATTGTATCAAGAGATAAAATCCGATTTGAAGAGCTTGATGAAAAAGGCGGAGATTATTTTTCGCATGAAGATGAAGTATTTAGACGCTTCATTGCGCAAATCATTGGAGGTTTGGTAGCAGGCGAGACCGTATATGCAGACGCTACTCATTTGAATAGAAAAGCTCGCACCAAAGTTCTTTCTAAAGTGCGCAAGTATGCAAGTGAAATTGAAGTGGTTTGGATTAAAGTTCCCTTGGCAACCGCTATTAAGCAGAATGAAATGCGCTCTGGGCGCTCCAAGGTTCCCGTTGAAGTAATTAAAAATATGTATCGTTCGATCGAAAGACCCGATGATACCGAAGGAATTAACAAATTGACTATTGTTGAAGGAGGAGAAGAAAAGGTATGGTATATGTAACTAGTGATTTGCATCTTGGACATTCAAGAGAATTTATTTGGGGCGCCCGTGGATACAAGAGTGTAGAGGAAATGAATATGAAGCAGATTGAAAAGTTCAATTCTGTGGTAACTGATGAAGACGAAGTATGGATTCTCGGAGATTTGGTACTGGGTGACATTGAAGGAGGCTTGGCGCTTCTTAAACAACTCAAAGGCAAGATCCATGTTTGCCTTGGTAATCACGATAGCGCTAAGCGCGAGCAGGCTTATCGGGATATGGGCTGGGATGTTCAGTTGTGTGCGCGTTTCAAGTATAAGAAAATCAGTTTTTATCTTTCCCATTATCCTACTATTACTACAAACGGAGAAATTGAATCACCAACTCAAGTGACTTGGAATATTCATGGTCATACTCATGCAACATCGCCATGGAGTGAATATCCTTATTGTTATAATGCGAACGTTGATGCTCATGATGGATATCCAGTTTCTTTAGATATTATTTATGAAGAAATATTCAATCATTTTGGACAAAAATGACGAAATGAATTATTATATTTTTCATATATAATATCAAAGAAAATAGGAGGACTCTATAATGGGAGCAAAAATTGAAATTAAAAAAGGCGATTAGTTTGGTCGGTGGATAGTGATAGAACCCGATGTCTATGATCCAAACTCTAAAGCTTCAAAACCACAAAAGAAGCATTTATGTGAATGTCAGTGTGAAAAACATACTTTACGTTATAAAACGGCATCTTAGTTAGTATCAGGTTAGAGTAAGTCATGCGGATGCTTACGAGCAGAAGAATTGGCGATAAGAAATGCCAATAATTCATCTGTTAAAATAGGGAATAGATATGGAAAATTAATTGTTATTTAGGACTTGGGTATGAGAAAATAGGCCAGTCGAGATAGAAATGAACGATGGTCATTATGTCAATGTGATTGTGGAAGCGAACCAATCGAAGTTAAAAATAATATGCTACAAAATGGTTGGAAAAGTTCTTGTGGATGTTTATAGTCTAAAGGAGAAGATATAATCGAGACTATTTTAAAAGAAAATGATATTCAATATATAAAAGAATATTCATTCGAAGATCTTGTCGGAAGCAAAGGAAAAAAATTACGATTTGATTTTGCAATTTTTCAAAATAATTAGCTAAGTCTTCTTATTGAATTTGATGGAAGGCAACACTACACTGGACCAGAAGCAACATGGACCTAGACCCATTCACTAGATGAAATCATATACTATGACAAACTTAAAAATGAATATTGTCTTAATCATAATATTATTTTAAAACGAGTTCCTTATTTTTTATTGGGGATTGTAAATAAAGAAACCTTGTTGGAGGATGACAAGTTTAATATTTCTAAAGAATAGTGGAGGATTGAAAAAAATGCTTAATATTATAATGCCAATGTGGCAATGGATTATGGAAAATAGATTGAGCATTGCTCAAATTGTAGAGAATTTGTTGCAGTGGGAAGAAGTACAAACTATTCCGGTTGCTTAAAAATTTAAAAGGAGATATATGTAATGAGTAAAAAAAATACTTTAATTAGAAATACCGAAAAAGATCATGTCTATACAGTTGTAATTGGTACAGATATGGGACAGTTTGAGGGATCTGTTTTTTGCCGTCCAGAAGACAGAGATCATGAATCGTCATATTTTGGCTGGGAACAAGCCGAGATTAGAGCAACAGAAAAATATGCCAAAGCTAAGGCTAAAAATTGTGCTGCGCGACTTAAGGCGCTAACTGATTTTCTCGGTGTGATGAGTAACACACGCACATTTAGCGCAGATGCTTATTGGGTTAAAAAAATGGAGCGGGAGATTGAAGATCTGCGCCAGACTCAGTGCGACTGGAAGCGTTATGCTCGATATCTTGAAGAGCAATATCATCTTAATATTGTTAACTTTGATAGTTTAAACTCGGCTCGTAAAAGATGCCAAGAATATAATCAGGACAAAACTGAATAAATCATCTTATTAAAAAACCATATTTATATAGAAACCCTATCAAAATTCAAGAGAAAAGAGGTATAGATATGGAATATTTATGGATTGTAGGTTTAGTTCTAATTCTTGCTGCTGTAGCAGTTATCGCAATTCGCGAAAGAAAGAATCTTAAATCTTGGCTCGTATTTGCGGTTGCAGCTGCGGAAAAGGCGCTCGGTTCTGGAACTGGTGAGCTCAAGCTCCGCCAAGTATATGATCAATTCTTGGACAAATTCCCAGTACTCAGCAAGTTTATGTCATTTGAAATGTTTTCAGGTCTTGTTGATAAAGCACTTGAATCACTTGATGATATGCTAAATACAAATGAAGCAGTAAACGCTTATATTAAAGGAGAGTAATACTCTCCTTTTTTTATTGATTTTTTTTATAATTTTTGTTATAATTATTATATAAAAACAAAAGAAAAGAGAGAAGAAATAATGATACATGGATATGATTGTAAGTCAGAAACGCGCGAAGGCGTCTCTTGTGCGCTCAATACATTAACCCTAGAGCGCAATACAGTGCTTATCGCGCAAGTTTCTCGTAATTCAGGATACGATTTAGCAGAGCTTGAGGCTTTCCGTAAAACATTAAAAGAAATATTCCCTTGCCATTCAGTTTTTGTATGGTGGGATGATGTGGATTTTATAGCAATTCATGATAAAGGATACGCACAAGAAAGGATAGGTTCATTAAACAATGACTCCACGAATTACTATTAAAAATACTTTTCGTCACTTTGGAAAAATTTGCAAGCATAAATGGTGGGTGTTTTACTATTGCTGTAAAGCAGGCATCCCTTGGCGCGGTTTTATGCATGACTGGTCTAAATTTTCGCCCACAGAATTCTGGGAGTCGGTGAAATATTATCAAGGCGATAGATCTCCTATTGATGCCTGTAAAGAAGATAAGGGTGTATCTAAAGCATGGATGCACCACAAAGGTAGAAATACTCACCATTACGAATATTGGCAGGATAATTTTGATAATGGTGGACACCCCGTTCAAATGCCTTACAAAGACGCAGTTGAAATGCTATGCGACTACCTGGGCGCCGGGCGCGCTTATATGGGGAAGAATTTCACCTACCAAAAGGAATATGAATGGTGGCTAAAAAAGAGCGAAAAACCTCTTGCTATGCATCCTCAAACCAAAGACTTTATTGAAAAATGTATTTTTGTTCGTAAAGCAAATAGCACTCTATCTTTAAAAGAGATTATTCAGATGGCATGGGAGACAGAAAATGATGGCTAAATATCATATATTTACTGATGGCTCTTCGCGCGGAAATCCTGGTCCAGGCGGCTGGGGAGTGATCGTGCTTAACGAAGAAGAATCTGAAGTCATGTTTACTGAACACGATACTGAAGAGCATGTAACCAATAACCGCATGGAGCTTAAGGCAATGCTTTGCGCGCTTGGGTATGCGGAATCTAACCCTCATATGTATTTTATTATCTACTCTGATAGCGCATATGTGGTCAATAGTTTCAATTCATGGATGCGCAACTGGGCGGCCAATGGATGGCGCAATAGTAAAAAACAAACAGTAGAAAATGTTGATCTTATGCAGGCGCTTTATGAATATCAGAAAAAAGAATTTCCGAACTTTGAAGTGCGACAATGCAAAGGACATGACGGAGCAATAGGAAATGAACTGGCTGATGCGCTTGCAACTCAAAGATGGGACAGATATAGAGATTTGCTCGAGGCTTGGGAGATTACTCCTGAATGGTTTGGCGGAGATGACTGGTCTCCTGTTGATTAATTTAATTGATTTCTTAAAAAATTTTGGTTATAATTTATATGTAATGAGTTAAGAAATCAATAGGGAGTTCGCCAAGCGGCTAAGGCCTCCGGCTCTAACCCGGTTACGCGTGGGTTCGAATCCCACACTCCCAGCCACTTATAGCCTCCTCTTAGAGGAGGCTTTATCTAAAGGAGTTCATATGACATAGAAGGAAATAAATAAATATTTAAAACAAGCCTTTCGCGCCGATAGGAAAAACTATTCGCGCGACAAGAAACGCTGCAAGAAAATTTACCCAGATTGGCAAGATGATGAATTTAATCTACTTGACCATAAATTTATTTGGGGTATTGATTTAGATCATCCTGAACAGCCGACATCATTTCACAGTTGGAACGACGCTTATGTGTACTTCAATAGAAAAGACAAGTTCTACTATATGGAAGTTGACACAACGCTTTTTATTGCCCATTATGCAGATGAAGATTCTCAAGCAGTTGTTCGGACTGAACTGGATCGTCTACTCAAAATCGACGAGGCTTTTAGAATTTTTTTGATCGAAAATAATCTACGTATGTGCGCAGAAAATTTGCCGTTCTGGAGCTTAGATCTTAAAGCAGAAACATTAACGGAACTTTATACGCGCTTTAGAATTTTATTAGAAGGATATAAATGGTATTTAAATAAATAACAAGGAGCTATTAAAATAGCTCCTTGTTTGATTTTTTATAAAAAATATGTTATAATATAGTATCTAAAAAAAATAAGGAGAAAAATTAAATGGCAGATAGTAAATTATATACCAAGGATAGTATAGAATCACTCTCGCCCCTTGAATTTACTCGATTGAGACCTGGAGTTTATGCAGGAGACACTACCTATGCTACTCAGCTTTTAGTAGAAATTATCTCAAACTCAGTCGACGAGTTTAGACTGGGTCATGGTAATCAAATTGATGTAGTTCTGAATGGACCTAGCGTAAGCGTAACAGACTATGGTCAGGGTTTCTTAGTTAATGAAGTGCGTGACGATGGTAAAACTATTCTGGAGGCAGCTTTTTCAGTTCTTAACACTTCTGGTAAATACCGCGAGGACGGAGCCTATGAGGGAACTTCTCTTGGTAGTTTTGGTATTGGATCAAAAATTACTACATTCTTATCGCATTGGTTACAAGTAAATACTTGGCGCGATGGAATGCAAGAACAAATCGGTTTTAAAGAAGGAGTTTTTGCTGATAGACAAGTAGGCAAATGCGAAAAAGGACTGCATGGAACTAATGTATGCTGGCTTCCTAGTGAGCAGTTCTTTACCCACCCCGAAGTAGAAATAGAGAAAGTTAAGTCGCTCTTTGAGACGATCACCTGTCTCTGCCCTGGATTGACTATCAATCTTGATGATAATGGAAAGAAAACTATTTATCATTCAATCCGTGGATTAAATGATTTAGCAGATAAAGCAGTAAAAGATAAAGAAATAATCAATAATCGCTTTTCTCTGAATTTTTCCGAAGGAAAAGAGAAAATGGACTTTATCCTTACTTATACCAGCAATTATTCCTCAACTCTTGTTCCATATGTAAATACTGGACTTACAGAGAAAGGACCTCATATCACCCAGATTAAGACTGTGCTGACGAGAGAATTTAATAAGTTCTTCCGTGAAAAAAAATGGCTGAAAGAAAAAGATGATAATCTGTCTGGTGATGATTTGCAAGAGGGTATGTATATTGTATTTAACATTACTGCGCCTAACGTATCCTATGACGCGCAAGTTAAAAGCAATATTACGAAAATCGGCATGACCACTTTTACTCAAGCTCTTGCAGAGAATTTGAGTATTTGGTTGGAAAACAATGAAAAAGAAATTAAAGTAATTGCAGATAAGGCAATTAACGCAAAGAAAGCAAGAGAGGCGGCTAAGAAGGCGCGCGAAGAGGCTCGAGGCGACAAAAAGAAGAAAGAAAAGGCGCTTAAATTTGACAGTAAATTGGCTGACTGTTATTCTAAAAATCGTACCGCTTGTGAGATTTACATCACGGAGGGAGATTCTGCGTCTGGTAACTTGAAGTCAGCTCGTAATAATGAGTTCCAGGCTGTAATGCCCGTTCGCGGTAAAATCCTTAACACTCAAAAGGCTACGCTGGATAAGATTTCAAAGAACGCAGAGATTATGACTATGATCGAAGCTTTTGGATTGCGCAAAGATCCTAAGACTTTGAAGTTGACTTATGATCAAGATGATTTGCGCTATGGCAAGATCATTATAGCAGCCGATGCAGACGTCGATGGAGCGCATATTAGAAACCTCTTCTATACCTTTATTTGGAACTTCTGTCCGCAACTTATAGAAGAAGGCTATGTTTACTCCCTTGTTGCGCCCCTGTATAAGATTACTATGGGCAAAGATACCTATATCTACCTTAAAGACGATATTGCTCTTGCAGAGTTCCAAGAGAAAAACAAAGGTAAAAAGTATCAGGTTAACCGCTTCAAGGGTCTCGGAGAAATGTCAGAGGATGAAACCTCTGTATTGGTAGAACCAGAGGAAAGAACCTTGTGTCAGGTTACGGTATCTGATGTCAACGCGGCTAATGTATTATTTGACCAGTTGATGGGAGCAGGAGTCGCACCCAGAAAGAAATTTATTCAAGATCATAGTGCGGAGGCTACTTATGGAGACTAAAAAAGAATTTCGTATTTGTATAATAGCAATAGATCAAAAAAATAATAATGAAGTGATGAAACACGCAGAGCATGGTTTCTCATTGTTAACTAAAGAATTGACTCGAAAAGAAGCATGTGCTTTATTAGAAAAAGCTTTCTGGGCAGTGGAGGATGATAATGGATTACAAGCAGAATGATTTAGTTCAAGAACTTGGGACTAACTTTATAGAATATGCGGCTGCGGTCAATAGTGATAGAGCTATTCCTGATGCAGCCTCTGGATTAAAACCCGTAGCGCGCAGAATTATTTACGGCGCTTATGCGTCGGGCAGAACCTCGTCAAAGCCACACGTTAAGTGCGCAAAGATTGTCGGTGATGTAATGGGTACCTACCATCCTCACGGTAAATAAATAAGAAATATTTAAAATTTTTGGTTAAATTTAAGTAATTCTTCCACCTTAATTTTTATATATAAATGATAAAGAAAATATAGAAATAAAGGAGAAGTTTTATGAAACACATGTCAAAGAAATTATTCGCTGCTTGCGAATACGCGAATGAGCATCCAGAAGATAGTTTAACAAAAGTTGCAGAGAAATTTGGAGTTGATCGTCATTCAATTAGCAAACATTTGCAAGACTATGTAGATTATCAATATTATTATCAAGATGCTTACTATTATATTTCAGAAAAAGAATTAGAGCCAGTTCTATATTTTATAGAACATGATGAGCCAATTACTGTAGTAGCCAATAAATTTGGAACCAAAACAGACACGATAAAAAGAAGAATGGCTGTTATGGGTACAAATTATATAAATAAATCATTAAAAGCATATAACAGACTTGCTTTTAAAGATATTACAACAGAAGAATAGGCTTATTGGTTAGGCTTCTTTTTAGCAGACGCCTATATCAATAATAATCGTGGCGTGCTAAGAGTGAAGCTTGGCAACAAAGACAAAAAACATTTAGAAAAATTAGCCATCTTTATGCAAGATTCTCCAGCCTCTATTAAAGAGGATATCGGAGGCGCTTATGAAAAAAATAATATTTGTCCATATCTTGAGTACAGCTGTAAAGCAATGATTGATGACTTACGTCAATATAATTTATATGCGGGTAAAAGTGGGCAAGAAATTCCATATATTTTTAATAATCCCCTTTTAGATACAGCTTATCTAAGAGGCATGATTGATGGAGATGGGCATGTTGAAGATGGCTATTTTAAATATGTTGGTTCTAAAACAAGCTGTGAATATGTAAAAACTTGGTTTGCTCAATATGTAGATTTTAAAAAAGAGTGTTCTTATATCTATGAGCACGGCACGATTTATAGCTTTGAATTGCGTAATAAACAAGCAAATTTGGCATTAAAAGATCTTTACTTAAATGCTACGATATATTTAGATCGTAAGTATGAAACTGTATTAAATTTTAAATAATGAGGAATTGCCGTGATTAAATCGAAGTAAAAAACTGGAAAGCTGTAAAATGCTAATCAGAGCGGAAGTTGTAATGTAACAGTTGCAACACGCGCAACGCATAGAGATTGAAACTGCAATGCAGAATAAAATATCTCCAAGAGACTTCGACACTATGCAAGTGAAAAGATATGCTAAACTGGATTGGAATTGACCAATCGATGCAAATGAGGGAAACCTCCAGAGTCTAAGATAAAAAACTTAGAGTTAATAACATTGGATTCCTCAATCTATGGCGCAATGGTCCGACTCGCGCAACCTTGGGAGATGCGCTATCCACTCATCGACTTCCACGGGAATATGGGTAATGTTGGCGGCGATGGACCTGCATCTTCAAGATACACCGAAGCGCGCTTGGCAAAGATTTCAGAAGATGGACTTTTGAGTGGCATTAAGAAAAAGAATGTGCCATTCCAGCCTACCTATGATGAAACAGATGAAGAACCTATTACCCTGCCCGCGCTCTTCCCCAACCTGCTCTGTAACCCCAATACGGGTATCGGAGTAGCTATGGCATGTAACTGGGCTAGCCATAATTTAAACGAGGTTGCGCAAGCAATTTATGATTATATGAATGGCGCCGAGCCTATGCTTCCTGGACCAGATTTCCCAACAGGCGGCATTGTTATTAACAAAAATGATATTCCTGCTATTATGCGCACAGGACACGGTAGCGTTAAGGTGCGCGGCAAGTATAACATTGAAAAGAATAATATTGTCTTCTACGAAATTCCTTATGGAGTTTCAACAGAGGCGCTCTTAAATGAGATTGGGGAATTATCTGATAAGAAAGAGATCGAAGGCATTAGCGCACTTCGTGATGAAAGTAATAAAAAGGGTATGCGCATTGTGATTGAGTGCGACAAGAGCGCAAATCCCGATACGATAGTAAGACATTTATTTGCGAAGAGTAATTTGCAAACATCTTTCTCTTATAATCAAGTTGCGCTAATCAATAAAACTCCTACGGAACTTAACCTCAAACAATGCTGTGAGATTTATGTAAAGCATAATATCGAATGCATCAAAAAAGAAGTTGAGTTTGATTTAGCAAAAGCTAAAGATAGACTTCATGTTCTCGAGGGTTTGTTGCGCGCACTTGAAGATATTGATAACATCATCGCGCTTATCAAGAAATCCGCGAGCGCGGCTAAGGCTAAAGACGCATTAATTGAAACCTATAATTTCTCTGATGTGCAAGCCAAGGCGATTGTCGATATGAAACTTGGTAAGCTTGCTGGATTAGAGAAAATTGAGCTTCAACAAGAGGCAGATGAGTTGACTGATTTGGTTAAAGATTGGACGATTTTGATCAACAGTGAAGATGCACTTAAGAGTGAGCTTGAAACAAGACTGCGTGGTTTTGTTGCAAGATATGGCGATGCACGCCGCACTGAACTCGCGCAAATCGAGCTTCCTAAAAAAGAAAAGGAAGTGGAGCTTGTAACGCCAGAGAATTGTGTTGTTGTTATGTCTCAAACTGGTGATATTAAACGAGTCCCTACAAGTAGCTTCAAGGTTCAAAACCGCAATGGCAAGGGAGTAAAAACTGTAGACGACGCGCTGCTTGATATGATTTCAACGAATACAGTAGATACTTTGATGTTATTTACTGATAAAGGTAAGATGTATCGTTTACTTGTGGATAATATCCCCGTAGGCACAAATGCTTCGCGCGGTACTAATATTAGCTCTATTGCGAAACTCGATGATAATGAGCGTGTAGTGGCTATTACATCCCTTTACCGCCAGAGTAACGCAGAATATGTAATCTTCATAACGAAGAATGGATTATTTAAGAAAACGCGCCTTGAGGAATATATGAATACAAAGCGCACCACAGGTATTGCCGCGATTAACTTAAAAGAAGGTGATGCTATTGCTAATGTTACTTTTGCTAATGAAGAAGATTTTATCGTTGTTACAAAACAAGGTATGAGCATTCATTTTGAAACAAAAGAGATTGCAGCTATTGGGCGCATTGCGGCTGGTGTAAAGAGCATTAAATTAAATGAGGGTGATGAAGTCTTAGTTGGTCTTCCTATTGCGCATGCAACTGATACCCTTGCAACATTTAGCGCTAACGGCATGGCGCGCAAAACTTGTCTTGATGAATTTCCTGTTCAGGGCCGCGGTGGTAAGGGCTTAAAGATAGGAAGCGGAGAGCTAGTTAGCGCAGCGCTTATCAGCGATGAAGATGGTATCCTCATTGTAGGTAAACCTAATAGCATCTGTATTAGCGCAAAAGATATTCCTCTTTTAGGCAGAACCGCAACTGGTAATGTAATGATTAAAAATAGTACAGTAAAGGATGCAATAAAGATAAAACTATGAATAAATGGTTAAGTAGAGTATGGGAGGCGCCTCAAAAGGCGCTTGCCCATATTGTAAAACGAGTAACTAAGGCTGAAGAAACTGATGGCACCTCTATTAATGGAGAAGAAGTTCATATTTATTTTTGGAATCGCGGAGAAGGAATGTCTTTAAGCAATCATATTTTTCTTCCTAAGAAACATTTTGATATGGAGATTTGGAAGATATTTGAATCTAAATGGCATCGAGATTATATAGCACATGAATATGGGCATACAATTCAATCGCATAAGCTTGGTCCAATCTATCTTTTAGTAATTGGACTTCCTTCCCTAATCTGGGCGGGATGTTTTGACAAGTGGCGCGAAAAGCATAATAAAAGTTATTATTGGCTATACACTGAAGCTTGGGCCGATAAGTTAAGCGGAGTAAAAAGAGAGGATTAAATATCCTCTCTTCTTTTGATTTTTTATTAAAAATATGTTATAATGTATTATAAGAATAAAAAGGAGAAAAAGGAAGAGAATATGAAAAAAGTTGTATGTTTAGTTTTAATTATTATCACATTATTTGGAATTGTAGGATGTAATCAAGAGCCTGAAAAGGTAATTGAATATATTGAGATTGAAAAACCTATTGAGGTTATAGTTGAAAAACCTGTTGAGATCATCGTAGAAAAATGCTGTGGTAAGGGAGTAATGTCAGTTCCTCATAGTAATGATTATGTGATGATACAGTGTTCTGCTTGTGGTCAAGATTTAGAGTTAGTACCCACATATTGCAAACCTACTGAAATCATTATTGAAAAAGAGATTATAATTGAAAAACCTATTGAAGTAATTAAAGAAGTGGAGATTATAGTAGAAAAAGAAGTAATGATAACAAAAGAAGTAATAAAAGAAATAGAAGTATTTCCAAATATCACTTTTATCTCTTCATATAGCGAGCATTCTAAACTTAAAATAGGACAAGTATTAACCAATGTAATGACAGGAGGAGATAATAGAGTTTATGCTGCTGACGGAACTTTTCTTGAAAGATCTTCCATTAGTGTAAGTGGCGAAGAGGTTGTATCAGAAATAAATTATTATTCTTCAAGCTATATAGAAGGAAAGGTTGCGCTAGAATCAGCCATTCCTGGTATAGATCTATCTTATTGTTTTGTATCTGGAGTAATTGAAGATATTTATATTGATAAAAATCTAGGTACTAAAATAATTGTTATAAATCCTACAAGTATAATAAGTTTTTATGATTTTTATTTTGAATATTCTAAAGGAGAAAAATAAAGTTAAAATGAATATATATGATAAACTATCAATGGACTCCGCAGTAGAACAACTTAATAAATGGACAGAAGCATATGATAAGGGACAACCTGTTGTTTCTGATAAAGAGTGGGATGATCTTTACTTTGAGCTCAAGGAAGCAGAACAGAAATTAGGTATTATTCTTCCAAACTCTCCGACTCAAAAGGTGAATTATACAGTTGTAAATGAATTGAAGAAAGTTAAGCATGAATATCAACCTATGCTTTCTCTTGATAAGACAAAAGATATTGAAGAAATCAAGTCATTTATTGGCAACAGAGAATGGATTGCGATGCTGAAGCTTGATGGTCTTACTTGTCGCTTAACCTATGAAGAGGGCAAGTTGGTTCGCGCAGAGACAAGAGGCAATGGACACGAAGGTGAAGATATTACGCATAATGCAATGGTACTTCCGAGTATTCCGAAAAGAATACCTTATAACGATACTCTTATAGTAGATGGCGAAGTAATTTGCGATAAAACTACTTTTGAGCAGTTTAAAGATGAATATGCAAATTGTCGCAATTTTGCTGCGGGTAGCATTAGATTGCTTGATAGTAATGAGTGCGCCAAAAGAGGATTAACTTTCGTTGCGTGGGATATAATCAAGGGATATAAAGAATTAATCACTCTTCTTTCTAAATTAGGTTTACTTTTTGAAATGGGATTTTCTACTGTAAGCTGGTGCGATCATCTTGATTTTACTATTGAAAATGCCATTGACACTCTTCAACAAGCGGCACAAGAGGATAATATTCCTATTGATGGCATCGTCTTTAAGTGGAATAATTGTGCTGAATATGAAGCAGCAGGTAGAACGGATCATCACTTCCGCGGAGGTATGGCATACAAGTTCTATGATGATGAGTATGAAACCGAGTTGCTTGATATTGAATGGAGCATGGGTAGAACAGGAGTGCTTACCCCTGTGGCTATTTATAGGGATATAGAGATAGATGGCGCAATATGCAATCGTGCAAGTCTGCATAATATCAACACCTTACAAGAATTACTATGTCAGAACGAATTTGGAGTACCATATAAAGGTCAGCATATTTGGGTGTATAAAGCCAACGCCATTATTCCGCAGATTTCAAGAGCTGATGTAAATTTCCCGTCTGAGATACAAGGATACATTTCAGTGCTCCAGCCTTTTTGCCCGATTTGTTTTGGAGAAACAGAAGTGCGTAAAAGCGACAGTGGGACTCTTGAACTTTATTGCACTAATGATCAGTGTCCAGGTAAGTTGATCAATAGACTAGATCATTTCTGCGGTAAGAAAGGCCTTGATATTAAAGGACTTTCAAAAGCAACTCTTGGCAAACTTATTGACTGGGGTTGGGTAGAGTCTATCAGTGATATTTTCCGCCTTGGCGAAGTTTCAGATCTTTGGTGCGAAAAACCTGGATTTGGACCCAAGAGCGTAGATAATTTGATCAACTCTATTTATGCGGCGCGAACAACTACTCTTGAGCAGTATATTAGTGCTTGGGGTATTCCGCTTATTGGAAGAACCTATGCACGCAAACTGGCAGATAGCTTTTTAGACTATTGGGAATTTAGAGCAGCAGTAAATCGTGATTATGATTTTACACTGCATGATGGAATTGGTCCAGAAAAACATGATGCTATTATGAGTTTTGACTATACAGAAGCAGATAGTCTTGTAGATAGAGGTATCATTAAGTTTAAAGAGAAAGATGCGCAACTGGAAAATTCTGGAAATGCGCCTTCTCTCGAAGGACTTTCGTTCGCCATCACAGGAAAACTTAAAAACTACAAGAACCGAGATCTACTAAAAGCAGAGATCGAAGCTCGCGGAGGTAAGGTAGTGTCTTCAGTATCGAGCAAAACAAACTACCTTGTAAATAATGACAATACCAGTGACTCGTCAAAAAATAAAACAGCAAAATCACTCGGCATCCCGATTATCACAGAAGAAGAATTATTGGAGTTAATGAAATGAAAGCTAATTATAACACAAAAGAAGGCAGTGCTGCGCCGATGGATAGAGAAGATCGTCGCGCAATGCATAAGCGCCTTAAATCAACCATTAAGCGCATTGTCGAGCTTGAAAACCAAATCAAATCAGGCGTCAACAAGGAAGCTGCTGAAGATGAAATGAACAGCATCTTTGAGCATCTTACTATGATTGAAATGTTCGCTATTGAAGATTATATATATAATCACAACTTGCTTGACAATAAAAAATAATTTATTTATAATAAGTATGTAAAGAATGAAAGAAATCATTCACATAAAATATATGAATTTTAAAGGAGAACACAAACATGGCAGCATTAAAGGAAAATGCAGTAAACATTCTTAAGTATCTACAAGAGCACGATGGTGAGGACCTGACCGCAACTGATATCGCGGGCGCACTTCACCTCGAAGTAAAGTCAGTAAATGGAACTATCACCGCTTTGGATAGACACCGTCAGCTCGTTGAGCGCGAAGAGGTTGCTATTACTGGTGGTAAGGTTAAGTACATCCGTCTGACCGACAAGGGCCGCAACTTCGACCCAACTGCTCCCGAGGCAGAGTAATTAAATAAATATTGGGACTAAGTAAATAATACCTAGTCCCTTTCTTTCTACTATGGGATTGGTAATAGCATATATTATTCTCGTATTAGGCGGAGCTTTCTGTATCGGCTTCACTATTTGGGAACACAAGAATTTAAAACAAAAAGATATAGATATAGAAATGTATAACTAGAATCTTTATGTTACTAAAGAATATCTAGAAAAAGAAAATCAGCGCTTGGCAGATGAAGGCGCGCAACATCTTCAATCTAATAAACGAATTTTACAAAAGAATGAAGATTTACTTAAAAATTAGAAAATTATTGAAAATACGGTAAATGAGTTAATTGAACAATAGCAAAAATGCCAACTTACGCTCGCAGAAAACGAAGCAAAGAACAATGCGCTGCTTACACAAAATGAACAATTAACCGCGCAAATGGGCACTTTACAACACTCGATAGATGAGACTATGCGCGATCAATAGCGCTTGGCGCGCCAAGCTTTCTCGTCATGGTGTGATGCTATTGAAGCAGAATACTTTAAAAAGGAACAAGAATATGATGAACTCTTAGCTAATCTGGGTCACATCTTCGAATCTGAACAAGACGCTCTTGCAGCAGAAATACGAGGAAATGAGGAAGCTTTTGAGCGAAGAAAACAAGAGCTCCAAAGAAATCTTGATATCATACGATCTGAGCTTGACGGAATCCGAGCAACTCGAGCCGCCGTAATGGAGGCGCAACTTCGAGAACAAGAGATAAAAGATAAGGCAACTTTTTACACGCTTCAGCTTAATGAAGCAGATAGGCGCGATGTGGCTTATTTACAAAGTATTGAATATAATTTGCGCGAAGCGCGTCCCTTGCGCATGCTTATATGGTCAACCTTTTACCGCGATAAAGTTAATGAACTTGCGGCGCGCACAGGTGCCTTAGGCGCAAGTGGAATATATAAGATAACACATATTGACTCTGGTATTTCTTATATTGGTCAAGCCAAAGATATTAAAGAGCGCTGGGTTGGACACGTAAAATGTTCACTAGGTATTGATACCCCTGTTACCAGCCAACTTTATGCTTTTACGCGCGAAAAGGGTATTGATAACTTTACTTTTGAAGTATTGGAAAAATGCAACATAAACGAATTAAATGAAAAGGAAAAGTTTTATATTGACCTTTATCAAACATATGATTTTGGTTTGAATAGTAATAGAGGAGTAGGTAAATGAAAGTAGATATTTGGATAACAACAGATGAAGGCGCAGAGTATCATGCTGAAGATCTGAGCTGGAACGAGGCTTGTGCTATAATCATAGATAAACATAATCAAGAAGAGCTATTTAGCTTATTAAATAATGAAATTATTAAAGATTATATAAAGGATGTAGCAAATGAAAGTAACAAGAATTGAAATCTCTCTTGAGTGGGAGGATAGCGGCGAATTTGAACATGAGGGTTATTATGACTCTTTTGACGATGCAATTCGCGCGCTAAAGAAAATGAAAAAACAATATAAAGATGGAGTAAAGGAGAATGAAGAATGAAATTTGAACATACTGAAGTTTTCAACTTTGAAGGGGCATTAAGGGGGATGCGTAATCCTCTGAATAGCTGGGCAAAAAGTGATAGTGTATTCACTATTCATTGTGAGCACGAAGACGCGTTGAGTGAAGAAGTGTATAATGTGGCTCATTCTTGGGCATACTTTGAATTAAAAGATAGAGAGTTTGACACAGAAGATGACTATAATCAAGCCTATGATATAAAAGTTGAAGAAAAGTTAGAATGGCTTTATAATAATGGTTCACAGGCACTTCCTGCCGACCATCATTTTAGTAGTATCTTTATAGGACCTAATGACATGAACCTGGCACAGCGTCTTATCGCTGGTGGCACTGAACACCGCAAGTTCTTACGCCAGATTATGGTTTCTGTAGATATCACCGCCCCCTTGTATTGGTGGAAGGAGTTTGATACTTACAAAGTTGGGACCACGGCAAATTCGACTAGTACTATGCACAAGTTAGCAAGCACCCCAATTACGCTTGAATGTTTTGAGACTGATGACTATGATAAAGCAGCAGTTGATGAAATTGAAACAGCCTTACCAACCAATTTTGTAGATAATTTAATTTCATATCTTGAAGATTTGCGTCAAAAGTATCTTGAAACAAAAGACAAGCGCTATTGGAAAGAACTTATCCGTTGGCTCCCCATTGGCTGGCTTCAAACTCGCACAATCACGATGAACTATGAGAATCTGCGTAGTATGTATCATCAGCGCGAACATCATAAGCTCACCGAGTGGCACGCTTTCTGTGACTGGGTCGCAGAATTGCCTTATGCGCAAGAGTTAATTATTGGTTAATTTATTGACTTTTTTCACAAATTTAATTATAATTATTATATAAAATGATGAAAATAAATAAGGAGATAAATTAATTCAATGACAAACAAAGAAATTTTTATTCAAGAGGTTGAAAAATGTTTTGACGTTTATCCATGCCCTATTGCGCCAGAGGCACTTACTTACCTTGAAACACTCAAAAGCACGCCTGAAAAGGAAAAAGCTCCCTTTACCGAAAATGGCGCGAAAGTGCTTATTTGGATGCAGCAAAACTATGATAAGTACAACAATGTACTTAAGGCAAAAGAAATTGGCGAAGGTTTATTTTGCTCTTCGCGCACTGTATCAGGTAGCTTACGCAAACTAATTACTGATGGTTATGTAACTAAGATTGCTGGTACCCCTACTTGTTATAGCCTGACAGAACTTGGCATGACTATTGAAGTAATCATGCCAGAGAAAAATGAAGAAGAAGATTCTTGACTAAATAAAAAATTTTTGTTATAATAATTAAAGTATTGGACAAAAATATTAAATAATAAATTTAAAAGAAAATAAGGAGATTTAAGTAATGAGAAAGAACATTAACAATTTCACAATCGCAGGTCGCATTTATTCATTCGGAGAAAACGGAAGAAACATGCTTGAGGTAAAGACTTCTGGTCCTAACTCAAAGACCCCTGGTACAGAGTTTATCGCAGGTACTATCAATGTTGCAACAGATGAGGCTGGACTTAACGTAGTTCCTGTTCACTTCACTTATGTAACTGCTACCTATGGTTCGAGCGGCAAGGCTAATCCTAATTTTGCTACCTTGAAGAATATTCTTGCGAATGGCAAGACTTGGGTTGATGCTGGAGTAGAAGGCGCAACTAAGGTAAAGATCGACGGTTCTATCGCACTTAACGAATTTTTCGTTAAAGAGAATGGCGAGGATAGACTTGTGTCTACGAAGACCAATGAGGGCAGCTTCGTTAATATCATCAATGAATTGCCAGATGAGTCTAAGAGAGCCGAGTTTACTACTGATATGCTGATTACAAGAGTAAAGCATGTTGAGGCAGACGATGATAAGGTTAAGGAAGATTATTGTATCGTAGGTGGAGCAATTTTTAACTTCAGAAATGAAATTCTTCCTCTTGAGTATATCGTAAAGAATCCTCAGGGTATGAGATATTTTGAGTCTTTGGATCTTGATGAGCCTGTTTATACCAAGGTTTGGGGTAAGATCAACTGCTCTACTACTTCCACCACTATTACTGAAGAGTCCGCATTTGGCGAAGCTTCTGTAAGAACATTTGAAAAGAAAGTGCGCGAATGGGTAGTTACTGGTTGTTCTCAGAGCGGATATGAATATGGCGAAGAGGAAGTACTTACCGCCGCAGATATTCAAAAAGCTATGGGTGATCGCGAAGTAGCTCTCGCAGAGATGAAGAAGCGCGCAGACGAATATAAGGCTGACAATGCTCAGGTAACTGCAGCTCCTGCCGCTCCTAAGGCAAAGGCTGGCGGATTTAACTTCTAATAAGAGGTGGCGCAGATGGCAGATTTTAACCTCTTAGATATAGTTCCTCACTAGGTTAGCCGTAACCTAAGAGGATATTCAGTGTTTTTCTACGGGGAGCCTAAAAGCGGTAAAACTACAATCGCTACAAAGTTCCCCAACCATCTGCTTCTCGCATTTGAAAAAGGTTATAACACTATCCCAGGCGCAATGGCGCAACCTATCAATAGCTGGTCAGAGTTTAAAAAGGCTTTGCGCCAGTTAAAGGATGAAAAGGTTAAGGCTAGATTCGAAACAATCATAGTGGATACTGCGGATATCGCTTATGACTACTGCGAGAAGTATATTTGTTCTAATAATGGCGTTGATACAATCGGTGATATCGCCTATGGTAAAGGCTTTAAACTTGCGGCCAAGGAGTTTGATGAAGCGCTCCGTTCTATTCTTCAAATGAACTATGGACTTGTGCTTATCTCCCACGCAACAGATAAGACCTTTAAAGATCAGAATGGTCAAGAGTACAATCAGATCGTTCCTACACTTGATAATAAGCCGCGTAATATTGTTAGCCGCATGGCGGACATTATTGGCTATTCGCGCGTAATTGATCTTCCAGAGGGTGGAACACAACCTATGCTCTTTATGCGCGGAACACCTCGTTTCGTTGCGGGTAGTAGATTTAAGTACACTCCCGAAGCAATTCCCTTTAATTATCAAGCACTCGTAAACGCAATCTGCGATGCTATTGATAAGCAAGCAGAGGAAGATGGCGCACAATATTTCACCGAAGAAGCAAGTAATCTACACCTTGCAAGCGCAAAAGAACTTGATTTTGATGATCTTATGGTTCAATTTAATGACATTCTGAATACTCTTGTCAATAATAGTGAGGATGATACCTTTACAACTTATTGGCAACCAAGAGTAACTCAAGTTATTGAAACTTACTTGGGCAAGGGATGCAAAGTTAGCCAATGCACAAGAGATCAGGTTGAAGCACTTGATTTAATTGTATCAGACCTCAAAGAGTTTATTAAATAATTTTATATCAACAGAGAGCATAATACTCTCTGTTGATTTTTTATCATTTTTATGTTATAATTATTATATAAATATATGTAAAAGAGGTAAAAGATGGCAAAAGCAATTGTTAAATGCTTCTACTGTGGAAAGAGTTTTGATCGCAATAGTGAGCCTTTCACAAAACCTCGTGCGAATAGGTATGCTCATACGGCGTGTGATAAACAAGCCAATGCGAATAAAACTCAAGAGGAAAGGGACTACGAACAACTTGTTGAGTATATAAAGCATTTATTTGGCAACCCTAATCCGCGAGTTTGGAAACAATTAAAAGAGTTTAAAGAACTTGGATATACTTATAGCGGAATGTATAAGACGCTTGTTTGGTGGTTTGAATTAAAGCATGGTGATATTGAAAAAGCCAATGGCGGAATTGGTATCATTCCATATGTATATGAACAGGCTAGCCAATATTATTATGCATTGTATTTGGCGCAAATAGCGAATGAAGATAAAGATATTGAGCATCTAAAGGTGCAGGTTAAAGAATACACAATCGAGACCCCGCGCCCTCAAAGAAAGATGCGCCGCCTATTTAAGTTTAGGGAGGAAGAGGAATGAAAGTAATTTTAACATTTAAAAAGGCTGCTTATGATTGGAATTATATTATGGGAGAGTCTTATTTTTCCACTATTGCAGATAGCTCATTTTATGGAATGGCACAACTTGCAATGGAGCGATTTCCTAATCTAAAAATTACAATTAAAAGATTAACTCCTTACGATAGCCTTTTTCCTTGTAAAATTATTTTTGAGGGAGAGTTTGCTTATCGTATGGCTTATAATTGGATTGATCTACTTGGATCAAAAATAAAAAATGTAAAAGTAAGGGAGAAGTGAACAAATGGCAAAATCAAAATATGTAGACACAACAGCGGTAATCAATGTGCTTGCTGGTGTCTATACTGATCCTTCTCTATTGGATAACGAAAGTTATCATTTTAACGAAGAAGATTTTTCCGATAATGAGTTTCATGAAACTCTATTCGGTGCTATATATAATTTACATGCACTTGGCGCAAAAGAGATCACTATTAATGCAATAGAAGACTATCTTGAGCAGCGCCCTAAACGCAAGGCTATTTATCAGACAAATAAAGGCGCTGAATATTTAACCATGTTGCGCGAGCATGTATCACCCAATACTTTTCAGTATTACTACGACCGCATGAAGAAATTTACACTTCTTCGTATGTATGATGAAAAGGTGGGTATGGATCTCTCTTGGTTCTACGATATGGATAATATACTCGATACCAAGAAGAAGCAATATCAAGAGGATAAACTTGATAATACAACACTTGTTGAAATTGCAGACTTGATTGATAAAAAGATTGACGATATTAAGTTGACTTTTGTCAATAACTGTGAAACTGATATTGTGCAAGCGGGTAAAGATGCTGAACTTTTGCTTGAAACTTTGAAGCAGGCTCCAGAGCTTGGATATCCACTCTATGGAAAATATATCAATACCATTACGCGCGGTGCAAGATTGAAGAAATTCTACTTGCGATCTGCGGCGACGGGTGTTGGTAAGACCAGGTCTATGATTGCAGACGCTTGTTATATCGGATGCGGATCTATGTATGATCTGGAAAAGCGCGAATGGGTAAACACAGGCGAACCTCAGCCTACACTGTATATCGCAACAGAGCAAGATCTTAATGAAGTTCAGATTATGATGATTGCATTTCTTTCGGGCGTTGATTCAGATAAGCTTGCAACTGGAGATTATGCAGAGGGAGAATGGGATCGCGCCCTCTATGCCGCAAATCTTCTCAAACATAGTAAGATTTATTTTGAATCTCTTCCAGACTTTTCATTACAAGATATTGAAAATGTTATTAAGAAAGGTATTAGAGAACATGATGTAACTTATATCTTCCATGACTATTTGCATACTTCACTCAAGATATTGGAAGAAGTGACTCGTCGTGGTGGCGGTGTGCGCCTAAGAGAAGATAATGTCCTCTTTATGTTGTCGGTTAAGTTAAAAGATATCTGTAACCAATATGGCGTGTTTATAATGAGTTCTACTCAGCTTAATGGCGACTATCGTGAAGCAGAGGTCTATGACCAGAATCTTCTTCGTGGCGCAAAGGCTATAGCGGATAAGATCGACTATGGAGCACTGATGTTGGAGATTACAGATAAGGACCGAGAAGCGCTCGCGGAAGTTTGTAAAAGAGGTAACTTTGAAATGCCCGATATAAAGATGTCAGTGTATAAAAATCGTGCGGGAAGATGGAAGGGAATCCTTGTATGGTGTAAAGCAAATAGAGGTATCTGTAGAATAGATCCGATATTTGTAACTAAATATGACTATTCCCTTGTCGATATAGAAGATTTTAAGATCAATGTAAAGAAGAGCATTGATTTATCAGCGTTTTAAGGAGAAAGAAAAATGGAAAATACAACTACTAAATTTTATAAAGTAAAATATTTAGGTATTCAATTGGGTGTTTTTGCTACTAATTCAGCCGATTTAGTAGCACAATCTTGGCTCAACGAGTTTCTTTCTTTGTATCAGAACACTCATTTTGAATTAATTGAAGTTCCTTTAAAACAGGTATTTTATAATGGTGTTCCTATTAATACACTAATAGAGACAGGGGAGGAAAGAGAAAATGGATCAAAAGAACACAATAGTTAAATGTACGGCAAATCCAAATTGCCTCTTTAACCACAACGGTACTTGTGATAATTATGTGATCACTATTGGCGCTGATGGAAGCTGCCAAGAGCATGTTGAAACATCTTCAGATGAATTTCAAATTACAGAAACTAAACGCTGTCACGATGATTGTATCCATTTTGATGATAGCGATCCTTTTGTAGGTCCAATATGTTTATTCAATCATCCAGAGCCGCTGAAAGAATTTTATGATAGAATGCCTTGTGATTATTATCATAAGAGAGGTCAACAAGCGATTACATCTATTGCGCGCGGCGATATTGAAATAGATGATGAACTTAGAGAAAGGTTTAAAAATTTTATAAATAAATGGATTAACGAGCATCCACCTCTTTCAAAAGAAGATCGCGAAATTATGAATGATATTGGTTATGTACCGCCTAAATATCCAAATTATGAAGAGTGCTGGGTTTGTCAATATGGAGGTAGTAGCAATATGTATTGTTCATTATCGGTGATTCCTATGAGAGGCCCGGATGGTAAATGTTGTAGATTTTCAAGGAGAGTTGAAGAATGAAATATGATTCAAACGAAATTAAACAACAACTCACCTTCCAACAAGTCTTTGATTACACCGCAGAGCTTGGCGGTAATCCTAGACTTGACCCCACAGGAGGAGAAGTGTTTACTGCCCATACTATCTGCCATAATCCCGCATGTTCAGGCTCCCACAAGCTCTACTATTATGGCAATACACGACTCTTTCGCTGCTATACTGAGTGCGCAGGAGACGCATTTGACATATATGATTTAACGCGGCGCGCGATGAAGCTTCAGCGCGGTGAAGAGTGGTCACTCCCACGCGCCGTAGGGTATGTTGCGCAATTCTTCGGTATGTCTTTTTCTGATAATGAAAATTTTGATAATGTACAAAATAAACTCTGTGACTGGGATATTTTAAAGAATTATCAAGAAAATAGTTCTTTCAGTAAAGATAAAAAAGTTGTTGAGTTCAAAAATTTTGACGAGAAAATTCTTGAGCATTTTCCTCGTCCGCTTATTATTCCGTGGATCAACGAAGGAATAACTCAAGAGGTAATGAATGCAAGAGGTATCTGTTATGACCCCGTAAACCAAGGAATTATAATACCTCATTATGATGAGAATGGTGCGCTTATAGGTATCCGTTCGCGCACTCTAATCAAAGAAGAAGAAGCGTATGGCAAGTATCGTCCTGCAGTGATTAATGGTAAAATGTATAATCACCCTTTAGGATTTGCTTTATATAACTTAAACAATAGTAAAGAGCATATTAAACAAATGGGTATTGCAATCGTCTTTGAAGGCGAAAAAAGCTCGTTAAAATATGCGTCAATGTTCGGTACTGAAAACGACATCTCTGTTGCAACTTGTGGCAGTAACTTAATTCAGCATCAAGTTGACCTGTTACGCCACTACGGGGCAACAGAAATAGTGATTGCTTTTGATAAACAGTTTAAAGAACCAAATGATGCAGAATTTAAACAGTGGACAAAAAAGCTCGCTGCGCTGCATAATAAATATAGAAAATTAGTAAATATCTCTTTTATCTTTGATAAAAAGGGAGATATGTTAGGATATAAGGATGCGCCCATCGATTGTGGCGCAGAAACATTTATGCAATTATTTAAAGAAAGGGTGAGATTGTGAATATCTTTTGTGATAAATGTAAACGACTTGAACCAGAAACTAACTTTTGGAAAAAAAGAAGCGGTAACTATCATACAATTTGCAAATCATATTACAGAGATACTGTAGATCCTTATGATACATCAACCTTTTTACCTCTATTGAAAGAGCTAGATATTCCATATATTCCTGATGAATGGAATCATGTAATTCAATGGAGCAAAAAAGAAAAGTCAAAAAATACTATTGGTCGCTATATTACAAAAATGAATTTGACTGCTTTTAAGGATATGACTTTTCAAGATACCGACAGATTTATTAAATCTCCAAGAAAGTATTTTAAACGTGGAGTGATTTACACTACCAATCTTGAAAAGGGTAAAGCACAATTACAAAAAATTGTTGACGAAAAAAAGGCTAAGGGTATTCATCATGATCAAATACGTCGATCTCAATATGGAGTTGATGTTTATTTTGATGATATGACTTGGTGGCATATTGCTCTTAATTTTGAGTCGGCAAGAGGATTGAGATGGGTAGATGCCTATATTGATGAAGATATTTCAATTAAGTTTTTAAGAGAAATTATTATGCCTAAACAGGTTAGAGATATGGAAACCGATGAAATGGGGGAGGTGCATTACTTTTGAACTATAAGCTTTTAGACAATATAAATCCGCACTATTCAGCAGTAGAGTAGGTGCTAACCAACAGAGGTATTCCCTACTATGATATCGATCATTGGCTGAATACAACCGACGCGGATATAAATGATTTTAATCTTTTGGGCGCCGATCGATTGCGTAAGGCAGCTCAAACCTTAATAAAAACGATTTCTCAAGGCGCCCGGGCGCTAGTAATCGTAGACTCGGACTGTGACGGATTTACCTCGTCCGCGCTCTTAATCAACTATCTCTATGACCACTTTCCAGCTTGGGTTCAAAACAGCTTAGACTGGTTCATCCATAGCGGTAAACAACACGGACTTAGTGATGTTGATGTTGAATGGGCGGCCGCCAATTATGCATTAATCCTATGTCCTGATGCGAGTTCTAACGATTATGAGTATCATCTAGCCTTTATCGATAAAGGGGTAGACATCATCGTTTTAGACCACCACGAAGCAGAGATAGTCTCGCCCAACGCAATAGTCATCAATAATCAGCTTTGTACCTATCCTAATAAGCAACTATCGGGTGTTGGTATCACGTGGCAATTCTGCAGATACCTTGATTCACTTATGGGAACTTCTTACGCGCAGAATTATCTTGACCTTGTCGCGCTTGGCAACACAGCTGATATGATGTCGCTTCAATCAATAGAAACAAAGCATCTTATAATGAAGGGCTTCCGCGAGGAAAATATCCACAATCCATTCATCGCAACAATAGCTGAAAGTAATGCCTATTCTCTTGGGGATAAGATTACTCCACATGGCGCAGCTTGGTATATTGCTCCGTTTGTTAATGCGATGGTGCGCAGTGGTGAAGAAGAGGAAAAAGAACTTCTTTTCAAATCCTTTTTGAAGTTTAAGGCTTTTGATTATATATATTCTACAAAACGTGGACATAAACAAGGTGAAACTGAGCAATTAGTAATACAGGCAGTTCGTACTTGTAAGAATGTAAAGACGCGCCAAACGAAGGCTCAAGATGCAGCAATGGAATTGCTTGAAGAGCGTATTGCTATAGAAAATCTGATGGATCATCAAGTCCTTTTATTCCTTCTTGAACCTGGCGAGGTTGAGCCAAATGTAGCTGGCCTTGCCGCGAATAAAATAATGGGTAAGTATCAGCGTCCTTGCGCAGTGCTCACAAAACGCGAAAAAGAAATGGATGCAACTCCTACTCTTAATGCGCGCAAGTATTTCTGCTATGAGGGTTCGGCGCGAGGCTGTGATAAAGCAGATGTATCTAATTTTAAAGATATCTGTGAAGGAACTGGTCTTGTACAATATGTAGCTGGACACCAAGGCGCCTTTGGTTTAGGTCTTCTTCCAGAGGACGTAGATACGTTCCTTGAGTCGACCGATCGCGCCCTTCGTAATATGGCATCTGAACCAGTTCATTATGTAGACTATATCTACCGCAATACAAATGTGGATCCTAATCAAATTCTTGAAATAGCTGAACTTGATGAGGTTTGGGGTAAAGATGTAGAAGAAGCATTCGTTGCCATTGATGGCTTAAAAGTGACTGCTGATATGGTAACTGTATATGTAAAGAAAAATAATACCCTTAAGATAACACTTCCAAATTGCTTATCAATAATGCTTTTTGATGCTCCAGACGACTTATGTGAAAAACTTCAAAATACCAAAGGCTATGTGGAAATGGATATTGTTGGTAAGCCGAATAAAAATGAATACAATGGCTGGATAAGTCCGCAGATATTCATTGAGGAATACGTAATTACAGGGGAAAGTAGGTATAATTTCTGATATCTAATGCTCGGAGCGAGCTGGATCGTAAATTCAAAATGAAAAGCACTTTTGGAATTTTTTAATCCAAAAGTGCTTTTTTAATTGATTTTTATAAAATAATATGTTATAATATATTATAAGAATAAGAAACGAGGAATGAAAAATAATGTTTGAAAAGAAAAAAGTATGGTGGATTGAATGTCGCACAGGTTGCTCTTGTTGCGCAAATGAAAATTTTGATTATGGCTTTTTTCTTGATAAAGAAGAACCTCAAGAAATAATCAATAAATGGAGCAAAGGCATTGGAAACCCCACTTGCTTCACAATATGCCAGATTTGGTCGATATTCTCTTGAAGAAGGTGAAGCAGAAATTTTGCCCGATGGAAGATGGATAGTAGAAGGAACTGTTTTTGAATCAAATGAGGTAGAATATCCTCAACATATTTATTGGTAAGGAGGAAGAATAATGGGAAATGTAACAGTTATAAGACTTGGCGCAGATAGATATATACCTCAACCTGTGCCAGAGGTAGGAAAAGAATATCATGCCTTCGATGATGGTAAGATAAAGCCTAGCAGACATTCTATTACTACAATAACTGAAATTATTCCTTTTGAAAAAGCAGATAAGGAGTTGCTTGAAACTTGGCGCAATGAGGTAAAAGAATGTTATTGGCTTTATGCTACTGAAACAGATTACTTCGTAAAGGCAGAATGGGATGATGAAGCTTCTTATTTTGTACGAACTACCGATGGAGGATGGTTTTCTCTTGGGTGGTTTGGTTCAAGACTTGATATTGATGGCAGTTTATATAGAGATATGCTAAAATGATTATGGAGATAAGTAATGAATAACGAAGTAAAAGAAATAATTATAGATTTAATAACGCGTTTTTGGAAACGTGAATCTGCGCATTTTGAAACTACGGCTGATAGAAATATATTTGAAGAAGAAATGGAAGATATATATTGGACTCTTGATACAAAAATTGGAATGTTGGAGCAAAAAACATTAGGCGATTATGAAGAAGAAATTGAAGACTTGGAAGAACGCTTAGCCATATCTGAAAATGACAACACAGATTTAATAGATAGAAACTATGAATTAGCTCAAGAGAATATGCAACTATGGGAAAGAATAAATGCAATTAGTAAGGTGGTGAATGATACATGGAATTAACAATGCAACAGCTTAAAGGACTAGATATTGCAGTACAGCGTTATCGCCAAGGTGAAAGATATACTGTCATTTCGGGCTATGCCGGATCTGGTAAATCTACCTTAGTCAAGTTCTTAGTAGCGGCACTTGAAATCCCAGAAGAGAATATCGTTTACGCTTGCTTTACTGGCAAAGCCTGCAATGTTCTACAACAGAAAGGTAATAAGAATGTCTGTACTTTGCATCGCTTGCTTTATGAGTTTAGACCTAAATCTGATGGCACTTTTATCAAACTCCCCCGCTCCGCAATAGAATATGATTTGGTCATTGTTGACGAATGCTCAATGGCATCTAAAGAACTGATCAATCAGCTCTTTAAACACCAAGTTCATGTCATTTGTCTTGGCGACCCAGGTCAGCTTCCGCCTATCAATCCAGAAGATGATAACCATCTACTCGATAATCCGCACGTGTTTTTAAGCGAAATCCATCGCCAAGCGCAAGAGTCAGAGATTATTAGAGTAAGTATGGACATTCGCGCGGGTCGCCCCTTAGAGCTGCTTGACGGCAAAGATGTAAAGATTATTGATAAAGATGACCTTGTAGAGGGTATGTACCTTTGGGCAGATCAGATCCTATGCGCAAAAAATGAAACGCGTATCGGGATTAATAATCATATGCGCGAACTCCTTGGGCGCGAAGGAGATCCTCAAGATGGCGACAAAGTAATCTGTTTGCGCAACTATTGGGAAACCGTAGATAATTGCGGCAACCCCTTGACTAATGGTACTATTGGGTATTTGCAGAATAATTACTCAAGACTTATTAAGTATCCGTATTTTGTCAACGGTGGAGGAAGCTTTGAAGCGATTAACGCGCAGCTACTCACAGAAACTGGTTCGCGCTTTGAAGAACTACTTATGGATAAACGCCTTATTCTCGAAGGAAAAGAATCTTTAGATTGGAAGACCAAGTGGGCATTAAGTAAAAAAGATAAGTTTGCATGGATGGTGCCAATGGAGTTCACTTATGGCTATGCAATCACAACCCATAAAGCGCAGGGTAGCTCTTGGGACAAGATTCTAGTCTTTGAAGAGAATTTCCCATTTGCGAAAGAAGAACATCAGCGCTGGCTATATACCGCAGTAACGCGCGCCGCAGAAAAATGCGTGATAGTAAGAAAGTGAAGTAGCATAATGAATAAATATAGAAAAGCATTAGAACAAGTTATAAAAGACTTTCCAGAAGACTGGATGCGTAAAGATTTATCCTGTGATGAAGTGAGATATTATATTGAACATAAAATGAAGCATTTAAATTGCGAAGTCAAAGTGCTACATCTTCCAGGTTTTGAAGGAGATTGGGTTATACCTCAAGAAGATATGCCTGGTATGTATATCACTATTAGCGATAAAGACTATCCAACCACTGTTTCTATTATAGGAGGAGAAAAATGACGGATAAATATGAACAAGCAACAAAAGAAACTTTTGCATATCTTGATAAATGCATCGCAGAGCAAAAAGCGAAAAACTATGCTCATTTAGGCTTAGCTAGGGAAGAAATTATTGAAAGACAAATGGAGAAAAGAGGTTTCAATGTGTATTGCTCTTATTCTCAAGATCATCGCATCATTAATGTTTTCCCCGTACAATACAATTTACCAATTCATATTTGGAGGGAGAAATAATGTTTATTGCGCTTACTTTAACTACAGGAGAGCTTACTCTTGTGAATCTAAATGAAATAGAACAAATATGTTTTACTCAATCTGGATTAGGAGAAGAGGCGTCAATCTTTTTAAAAAGTGATCCTTATTCCCCTATTCGTTTGGCGGATACAATGATGGATATAGTCAAAGGAATGGTAGATGCCAAGTTACTGATAAAACCTTTAAAATAAAACGATAAAAGCTGTATCAGCTGATACAGCTTGATTTTTTATTAAAAATATGTTATAATTATTATATATAAATGTAACACAATGAAAGGGGAATAATAAATGCGAAGATTTGAAGGTCATGCTCATTCAGATACTTCAAATACAAGACTTCTTGATAGTATTAACCGTGTAAAGGATTTAATCAATAGAGCAGTTCAACTTGGACTTGCCGGTATTAGTATCACAGATCACGAAGTTTTAAGTAACTGTCCAGAGGCTTGTTTTTATGGTGAGGAAATTCGCAAAGAACATCCTGACTTTAAAGTAGGACTTGGAAATGAAATATATCTTTGTGACACGCGCGAAATGGGTCAGAAGTATTATCACTTTATTTTAATTGCAAAAAATAAAACTGGATGGCGCGCTTTAAGAGAATTGTCTTCGCGCGCTTGGTTGAATAATTTTTGGGATCGCGGTATGGAAAGAGTTGTAACTCTTAAGTCAGATCTTGAAGAAATTATCAATAAATATCCAGACTGTCTTATCGCAACTACTGCTTGTTTGGGTGGTGAGCTATCAACAGCAGTAAGTAATATGCTTGATGCAGAAGCGGTATTTGATACCAATACTCGCGCGCAAGAGTACAATCACATCGTTGAATTTATGCAGTGGTGTATGGGACTCTTTGGAAAAGATTTTTATATCGAATGCGCGCCGGCGGCTTCGCGCGATCAGGTGCGCGTTAATAAAAAGTTGATTAACATTGCAGATGCATTTGGCGTTAAAATGGTTATCGGTAGTGACGCACACTATTTGCGCAAAGAAGATAGATATGTTCATAAGGCATATCTTAATTCTAAGGGCGGTGAGCGCGAAGTCGATAGCTTTTATGAATACTCTTATCTTCAATCTGACGAGGAGATTAGAGAAAATCTCTCGAAGGCTTATACAGACGATATAATCGATTGGATGTATGGGAATAGTTTAGAGATTTATAATAAAATTGAAAATTATGATATAAGACATAAACAAAGAATTCCGAAAGTTGATGTGCCGCGCTATCCAAAAATTGAATATTTTAATAATAAATATCCCACTTTACAAAGTATGTTTAACTCTGATGATATAGTTGAACGCTATTGGGTTAACGAATGTTGGGATAAATTAAATGAATTAGAAAAATGTAATGACACCTACCTTTCTCGACTTGAAGAAGAAGCAGATATCAAGAGAACGATTAGTGAGAAACTGGAGACAAATATGTTCGCATATCCTGTTACTCTTCAGCATTATATCAATCTCTTTTGGGAATGTGGTTCTATGGTTGGCGCCGGTCGTGGTTCAAGCTGTTCAGGTTTAAACCATTATCTTCTTGGAATTACGCAATTGGATCCGATTGAATGGAACTTACCATTCTGGAGGTGAATTTTAAACGCCTCCCTTTACAGCGATGTAAAGAAAAATAATTTCGTGAACTTTATTACTCAAAGGTGTGAAATAGACATTAGGTTTTAGTAGGAAATGACTAATTAACTATTTTGCTAACAGGGAAGCCTGACCAGGTAATGCTGAAGGTAATCCAGTGCCAAGCCTGATATTTCTCAGGAAGGTGTAACGACTATCCGAAAGGAGTAGGGCGGAAGATGAGTTACCGTCCGAAGTGCGAAAAATCTTAAAAAATTTCCATTTTGAGGACAAAATGGGATAAATCCTCTATAAGAATTTTTATATATTAGTGAACAAAGATAAAATATATAAAAAAGGAGGATTAATATTATGTTAATCTACAAAATTACAAATCAAATTAATAACAAGTGTTATATTGGACAAACAATTAAATCAGCCGAGGAGAGATGGAAAGAGCATAAGGCACACGCTTTCGGATCTCATGAAAATGATCAAAAGAAAACTCTTTATAAAGCAATTAGAAAGTATGGAGTTGAGAATTTCACATTTGAAGTTCTTCAAGATGGAATTGATAATTTTGAAGACTTGGATAAGGCTGAGATTTATTGGATTGATTTTTACGATAGCTTTGTAAAAGGTTACAATGAAACTTTTGGAGGACAACAATATCACAAAATTCTTCCAAATAAAGAAATTATTGAAGACTATTATAAAACACGCAGCGCCAGAAAAACTGCCAAAAATTTTGGAATTGATCATGCAACGGTTGATGACATTCTGAATCTAAATAACGTTCCTCGTTTTACCTTTAGGCAAGCCGCAGGAAAAAGATTAAGAGTATCTAAAGACGATTTTATGATGGAGTTTGATTCAGTAAGAGATTGTGCTGAATGGTTTGTAGCAAATCAAATTTGCAAAACTAAGAATGCTGAAAGTGCGCGCACGGGACTGAAAAATGCTCGTCAAGGAACTGGAGCGGGTTATTATTATGGTTATTATGTAGAAAACATTAAAGATTAAGATATAGTCTATGCCATCAGAAATGGTGGAATAACATGATTTAAACAAAGAACGTGTAGAGCTTGGTGATATTGACTTGGATTTGTGTCCAAGTAAGCGTCCGTATATTCTTAAGCGCATTAAGGAAGAAAGAGGAGCAAATTTTGCGCGTCATGTAGACAATCTGTCGCGCGAAAATCTTGGATGTACTCTTATTGCAACTTTTGGAACAGAAACCACGAAGAGCGCAATCTTAACCGCTTGCCGCGGATACAGAAGTGAAGAGTGTCCTGATGGCATCGACGTCGACATGGCACAATACTTAACTTC
>JAZKZW010000081.1:0-39639 GCA_045612865.1 Eubacteriales bacterium | reverse complement strand
ATAACCAGCACGTATTCTCCGCGTGGCTCGTTATTTTCGTAATATTTCACAGCTTCGCCAAGAGATAAACGCGAGATTTCTTCATTTAACTTGGTTAATTCGCGGCAGAGTGATATTTTTCTCTCCGCACCAAAGCATTCTGCCATATCGGCAAGAGTTGCTCGCAGCTTATGGGGAGCCTCGTAAAAAACAAGAGTCCTATCATCGTACATAACTGCCTCAAGTCGCATTTTTCTCTCGCCCTTCTGTGGTGGAAGAAATCCCTCGAAAGCAAATCTTCTTGTGGAAAGAGCAGAAAGCGCCAGCGCACTAACCACCGCCGATGGCCCGGGAACAACGGAAACCGTCACACCCGCCTCCGCGCAAAGCCTTACCAAGTCCTCGCCCGGATCGGAAATCGCAGGCATCCCCGCATCGGTAATAAGAGCGCAGGATTCTCCGGAAAGAAGCCTTGCCACAATTCTCTCGCCGCTTGCCATTTTGTTATGCTCGTGGTAGCTTACCATCTCTTTTTTGATACCGAAAACTTGCAGCAGCTTCATCGAATTTCTTGTGTCCTCCGCGGCAACGAAATCCACCTCAGAAAGCACCTTTTTCGCCCTCTCGGACATATCTGCAAGATTTCCGATAGGCGTTCCCACCAAATATAGAGTAGAGCCTAAAACCTTGTTTTTCTCCTGTGTCATAATCTCTCCATAAAACTATCTCTTATACCCCTTTGGGAAAGAGCCGTTTTCCATAATATATTTCATATCCTCGGAGTATTCCGAGTGGCATCTGTCCTTGTAAATTATCAGCGGTCTTGTGAGAATTGCGCCGGATTTTCCGCCCGCCTTCGCCTCAATCAGCACCATAGAAGACTCGCTCTCCGTATCCGCGTGAACAAATGTGATGCGTTTTGGTTCAAGCTTCGCCTCTCGCATAGCAGAGATAAGATCCGTCAGCCTATCGGGCCTATAAACCACAGCAAAGGTTCCGCCAAACTTTAGCAGCCTCTTTGCCGCCATACAAAAATCACGAATATCACCGCATACCTCGTGCCTTGCAATATTCTTTTTATCAAGCTCGCAGGCCTTTCCCGCATCTGCCTTCATATATGGCGGATTTGTATATATCAGGTCAAATTCCCCATCTGCGCGAAAATCTCTTATATCGGCGAGCCTTGCTTCAAGCCTCTCCGACAGCCCGTTCAGCTCCGCGTTTTTTTCGATAAGGGCAGAGAACTCCTCCTGCACCTCAACCGCTAAAGCCCGCTCCGCCTTATTTCGCGTGAGCAAGAGCATCGAGATAATTCCCGTGCCGCCCCCGATCTCCAGGGCGTTTTTATATTTTCCGCTGATATAGCCTGCCAGAAGAAGTGCATCCGTGCCAAATGTCAGCCCGTCGGTCTTCTGTATCAGCTTCAGCGAATCGTTAACGTAATCTATACGCTCCATAAAATCTCCTAAGTAAAAAGAGGCGCAAAAAGCACCTCTTTTGGTTTTGTTCCTGAAAAGGACAATAATCAAAAATTATTCTTCAGCAGGAGCGCCAACAGGACAAACGTCTGCGCAGCTACCGCAGCTAACGCACTGATCAGCGTCGATAACGAACTTGCCGTCGCCCTCGGAGATGCAACCAACGGGGCAAGCGTCAGCGCAAGCGCCACAGCTAATGCATTCATCAGAAATCTTGTATGCCATCTTAAGTAACCTCCATTTTAGTTGTCAAATATATTTTATCATAATTACGAAAAAAATCAATACCTTTTTCGAAAAAAATGAATAAAAATATTTCAGTAGTCAAAAAATAATAAGTTTATTCCTCGATTTCGGCGCTATCTTCTTCCTTTTTATCCTTCTTACCTCTGAAAAGCACCTTTACCTCTGAAATTTTGAAAAGCTTGATAACTTCCTTTTCCTTGTCAGAGAATTTTACCTTAATTTCTTTTGCCAAAGGCTTTGTTTCGCAAACAACACCCTGGCCATCCTTCGTAGAAACAACGGAGCCAACAGGAGGAGTTTCCTTGATAGCCTCCTCATAAACCTCGTGCTCGTATCTTAAGCAGCACATAAGTCTTCCGCAAGCGCCCGAAACCTTTGCAGAGTTAAGAGAGAAGTTTTGCTCCTTCGCCATCTTGATAGAAACCTGAACAAAGTCCTGTAAGAATGAAGAACAGCAGAATTTTCTTCCGCAAATTCCAAGACCGCCCATCATTTTGGCTTCGTCACGAATTCCTATCTGTCTGAGCTCTATTCTGGTTCTGAATGTAGATGCAAGATCCTTAACAAGCTCTCTGAAGTCAACTCTTGACTCGCATGTGAAGTAGAATATAAGCTTTGCATTATCAAATGTATATTCAACATCAACAAGGCTCATTTCAAGACCGTGAGCAGCTATCTTTTTCTTGCAGATAACTCCTGCATCGATTTCAGCCTGATGGTTCTTTTCATCCTTTTCGATATCCTCAGGTGTTGCAGGTCTTGTGATAGGCTTAAGCGGAGAAACTATCTCGCTCTTATCAACCATTTTGTTTGCAACCTTAACGGTGCCCATCTCAACGCCTCTGGCAGTTTCAACGATAACTCGCTGTCCAACATTGAGCTTAAAACTTTTCGGATCGAAATAATATATTTTTCCTGCTTCTCTGAAGCTGATGCCAACGATTTCAACTGTTCCAGCTTCTTCTGTTTGATTTATCTTAATTTCCTCGGACATTTTACATTTCCTTTACAATATTTTTATTTTACTCTCAAGATCTGCAACTATAGTTCCCACATTGGCATTTTTAGAGCAATATTCGTGAGAACGTATCAGCGCATCATAAACCGAGAGTAGCTTTTTTATGCTGATTCCCTTGGCATATTCGGCAATCTCCTCGCCGGAAATAAAGAATAGCGTTTTTGTCTCCTTTGCCTCCTTGAAGATTATGAGATCTCTTATTGCGGAGATAGTTTTTTCAAGCATAAGCATAAGCTCGGGTCTTTTGCTTGGCATTGCCGATATAGCTGTGTGAAGCTTGATATAGCTTGATTTTGGCATCATAGCATCAATCAGCATAAGGATCTTTTGTCTTTCTTCCTCGCCTTTAGATGCGTCCCCGCGCTTAAAGAGGTTTTCAGCCTTGCCGATAACTCCCTCTGCATTTTTAATCAGAGCTTGGAATCTATCGGGATAGGAGCGCTTCATCTCTTTAGCTTCGGGAATATTTGCCAGAGCATAATTCTCAATTTCCTCATCGGAAAAACGTGTCATAGCAATATACTGCACGCGGCTCTTGATAGTAGTAAGTATTCTGTCACATTCTGTAGCCAAAAGAATGATAGTAACACCATTCGGTGGCTCTTCAAGAATATTAAGCAGAGCATTTTGAGACTCCACCGTCAGGCAGTGTGCATCTTCAATGATATAAAACTTATTTGCAGATTCTGCGCCGGAAAGCATAGCATCCTCTTTGAGAAGTCGCATATCATCAACGCCGATAGTAGCCCTATCCTTTTGCTTTGCAAAGAATTTGAGGTCGATAAAGCTTTCCTCAATAATCCTTCTGCAGTTATTACATCTTTGACAGGGAAGTGTATCCGCAGTATTCTTGTTTTCGCAGTTAACAGCCGCCGCAATAAGCTTTGCAAAGCTGCGCTTTCCTGAACCCTCAGGTCCGCCGATAAGAAAAGCGTGGGGAAGATTTCCCTCCGAAATAGCCCTTCCAACTCTTTGGCGACTTTCCACATTACCGAGAAGCTCGGTGAAATATTTAACCATAAACCGAAAACCTCCCGTCGGAATTACAAAATATTATGCCAATATATATTTTAACATCAATCAAGGAAAAAGTCAACCTAAATTTATTCTTAAAATATGAAAAAATACCAAAATATTAAATAAATATTTGAAAATACCTTGTATTCTCAAAAAAGTTGTGCTAAAATATTAAAATGTAGAAATATGCGAGTTCCATTTGCTCGCTAGAAGTAAATTTAAGGAGGACCTTAAATAATGGAAAAGTTTTATCTTACAACAGCCATTGCTTATGCATCAAGAAAGCCTCATATAGGCAACACCTATGAAATCATTATGGCAGATGCCTTTGCAAGATTTCAGAAGAGCATGGGAAAGGACGTATTCCTTTGCACAGGTACAGACGAGCATGGCCAGAAAATAGAAAACCTCGCTACCGAGGCAGGCATTACACCTAAAGCATACGTTGATAATGTAGCAGGCGAGATTCGCGGACTTTGGGATCTCATGGGTGTAGAATACGACCACTTTATCCGCACAACAGACGATTATCACGAGCGCGCAGTTGAAAAAATCTTCAAGCGCTTCTATGACCAGGGCGATATTTATAAGGGCTACTATGAGGGCTGGTATTGCACACCTTGTGAGTCATTCTTCACCGCAACACAGGTTGTTGATGGAAAATGTCCCGACTGTGGCAGACAGGTAAGTCAGGCAAGAGAAGAGGCATACTTCTTCAAGATGTCAAACTATGCAGACCGCCTTATCAAGCATATAGAGGACAACCCCGAGTTTATCGAGCCCGAAAGCCGCAAAAAGGAAATGGTAAATAACTTCCTTAAAGCAGGCCTTCAGGATCTTTGTGTTTCCAGAACCTCCTTCAAGTGGGGCATTCCCGTAACATTTGATCCAAAGCACGTAACATACGTATGGCTTGACGCTCTTACAAACTACATCACCGCCATCGGCTACGATCCCGACAAGAGCTTTGAGGAGCAGAGCGAAAAGTTCAAAAAATGGTGGCCCTGCGACGTTCATATCATTGGTAAGGACATTCTTCGCTTCCACACAATTTATTGGCCCATCTTCCTTATGGCGCTTGACATTCCTCTCCCCAAAAAGGTATTTGGTCACCCCTGGTTCAACTTCGGCAACGATAAGATGTCAAAGTCCAAGGGTAACGTTGTATATGCAGACGAGCTTGCAGGTCACTTTGGCGTTGATGCAGTAAGATATTACGCCCTCTCCGAAATGCCCTATAACTCCGACGGATCCGTAACCTACGAAAGCGTTATCGCAAGATATAATAACGACCTTGCAAATAACCTCGGTAACCTTGTCAGCCGTACACACGCTATGACAAAGAAGTATTTTGATGGCGTAGTTCCTGCTCCCGCTGTTACCGATGCTATCGATGATGATCTTAAGGCAACCGTTAAGGACTCTATTGCAAAGTCCGTAAAGCTTATGGACGCATACCACGTAGCAGATTCTCTTGATGAGATCTTCCTTATGCTTCGCCGCGCTAATAAGTACATCGACGAGACAATGCCTTGGGCACTTGCAAAGAACGAGGAAGACAAGCCCCGCCTTGCAACAGTAATTTATAATCTTCTTGAAACTATCAGAGTTGGCGCAGTTCTTCTTGCACCTTATATCCCCGAAACTGCGAAAAACATCTTCAGCCAGCTTGGTACAGATAAGACCACCTTTGCTACCGTTTCCGAGTTCGGCAGCCTCGAAGCAGGCAAGTCCCTTGGCGAGGCCTTCACTCTCTTTAAGAGAATTGACGAAAAGAAGTTCCTTGAGGAAATGGAAGAGAAGAGAATTGCCGCAGAGAAAGCGCAGGCAGAAGCTATGGCAGCAACAGTAGAGCCCGAGCACGAAGCAGAAATCGGTATCGATGCATTTGCAGCAGTTGAGCTTCGTGTTGCCGAAATTCTCGAGTGCGAGCCTGTTCCAAAGGCGAAGAAGCTTCTCAAGCTCCAGGTTGACCTCGGCTACGAAAAGCGCCAGGTAGTTTCCGGTATTGCAAAGTTCTATACCCCAGACCAGCTCATCGGTAAAAAGGTTTGTCTTGTAACCAACCTCAAGCCCGCAAAGCTTTGTGGCGTAGATAGCTACGGTATGATCCTTGCTTCCGGTGAGGAGGATGTAAAGGTAGTATTCCTTGATCCTACAGCAAAGAACGGAGAGCGCATACACTGATGAAATATTTTGATTCTCACGCCCATTATTATGACGAGAGATTTTCATCCGAATGTGATATGGGAGTCGACAATTTGCTCGGCTCCCTTTTTGAAAACAACGTTTCGTATATAATAAATGTTGGCACGAGCCCCGAAACCTCAAGACAGGCTATAGCACAGGCTCAAAAATACGCGAATATGTACACTGCAGTTGGCATTCACCCCTCTGATGCTAGATTTCTTACAGATCCTGCCGGCGAGATTGCCGAGATAAAAAATCTCATTCTTGATAAAGCAAATAAGTGTGTAGCCCTTGGTGAAATCGGACTTGATTACCATTATCCCGATACTAACAAGGAAATGCAAAGGACATATTTTGAAGGACAGATGGCTTTGGCAGAGGAGCTTAATATTCCCGTCGTTATTCATGACCGCGAAAGCCACGAGGATGTAATGAACGTCATTCGCCGTCATCCAAATGTAAAGGGCGTGCTTCACAGCTTTTCAGGTTCAAGAGAAATGGCAGAGGAGCTTGTAAAGCTTGGTTGGTACATCTCATTTTCCGGCACAATAAGCTTCACTAATGCAAGAAAGCCTAAAGAGGTTGCGGCAGCTCTGCCTAAGGATAAAGTCCTGATTGAAACAGATGCGCCATATCTTGCACCGCATCCACATAGAGGAACGCTCAATCATTCGGGAAAGCTTGAATTCACAAATAAGGCACTTGCCGATGTATGGGGCATCTCTTGTGAGGAATGTGCACGCATAACAGAAGAAAACGCAAAGAGGTTCTTTAACCTATGAAAAAATCTATGTGTATAACCTACGTAGTAGATGGAAGTCTCTATGTAAATATGACAAATAAATGCTCCAACCGTTGCGAGTTTTGTATTCGTAATAATGGTGATGGAGCATACGGCTCGGATAGCCTCTGGCTTGAACGCGATCCCACACTTGATGAAGTTATGAGCTCCGTATTTTCTCGCAACCTTTCAGAATATCCCGAGCTAATCTTCTGTGGCTATGGAGAACCCTCATATCGCCTTGCAGATGCAGTATCGGTAGCAAGGGCAGTGAAAGAAAAGCACCCAAATATCAAAATCCGTATCAACACAAACGGTCATTCCGATCTTATTTTCGATCGCGATACTGCGCCAATGTACGATTCATTTGATGTAGTTTCCATAAGCTTAAATACCCCATCGCCAGAAAGATATCAGGAAATCTGTCACTCAATTTTTGGCGAAAGATCTCACGAAGCATTGATTACCTTTGCCAAGAATGTTAAAAAATATGTTCCCAAAGTTATCCTTTCGGTCGTTCGCCAAACCCTCACAGAGGAAGAGATAAAGCAATGCGAGCAAATAGCGAACAGCGCTGGCGTAACACTTCGTATCCGTGATTACATCGGCCCCGAGGAAGAGTGATAAATCTACAAATCAAATAACACAACAAAAGGGAGAGCCTGATGCTCTCCCTTTCTATATAACCCTATTTTCCTCATACTTTGGGTTGCACTTCACCCTTTTATCAACATTAGCATATCCAATGCTTTTGAAAAGTGTATCATACATCATAAGATACGAAAGTGGCGTTCTTGCAATGTCAAAGCTTATTCCCATATAGCCAAGCTCTGCTATAAGATCCAAACTGTTTTTGACAGCTGATAGAGAATTATATCTAACTCTGCCGTATTTTTTGTCGCAAAAACTAGAAATATTAGTTAGTTCATCAGATTCTATCATAACTTGATGCCTTCTTGCGCGCTCTTTTGCGTCCGCAGTTTCTATATACTCTCCGTTTTCGCAGGTGGCAAAAGCAGGCATCTCAACCAATGTCTTTGTGCTTTCTCCGTCTTTTGCAAAATTCACCAAAGCATCCTTGTTACATTCGCAGTCGCAGGATAGTATCGCACCATCCGAAAAGTCGGATACAGAAATCGGACTATAGGGGCTTATCTCGCTCATAAGTATCATATCCTGCCCAATCATCCGTCTGCGAAGCTCAATCAAAAATTCCTCATAATGCCTGCTGTAATTTTCACCACCTAAGGTTATTCCACCATATCCACCGTACGACGCTGCCTCGATCAGCGAATCAATATAGGCTACCCTTGCACTTTTATCAGAATATACATCACCATTGCTTTTATCATAAACCCGTAGCAAGGGAAGCTTTCCATTATCCAGCGCCAATCTGACTATTTTTTCACCGTCAAATCCAAAGCTTATTCTTTTGCCATCAAAAACGCCCGCTCCGACGGTAAGATATGTGAGATAGGGAAGGGCTCTCTTAAATTTCCACGGTGGGCACCCCTTATAATAAACTCCATTTGCCGTCCCCATTCCATAGGGTCTTGCGTCGTATTTTATTATTACTGTCTCTCCCTCACGTATATCCTCCCCCATAATATGTGGATTAAAGCTGCGCAGGCTTCCTATCGTCTGTCCGAATCGCAGTGCCACCCTCGTCATATCATCGCCGACTTTAGCGGTGTATGTTCTTGTGGGAGTTAATATCAACAGCTCCTCTCCTGCAGTGATCTTGTCGTTATCGTCTATTTCGTTGGTTACTCTGAGTATTCGCTCGTTTATCCCATGTGTTCTGGCTATATCGCATATATCTTCACCCGGTTTTACAGTATGTATCTTCATATCCACCTCAAAAAAAGTTCGTTGCTATCATAATATGCAAAAATTAAAATCAATGTCTATGATAGCATAAAAGTGGTGCTGATAATGTCGAAAAGTAATTATGTTAAAATAAATTTTCTTGACAGAAGTGTATCTCTGTGGTAAAATGATAGTACAGATTTTAAGGAGATATATAATGAAAAGAGTAATAAGCTTTCTTTCAGTCGTGCTAATATGTGTGATGCTGTTTTCTTCCTGCCAGTCCGTAACATTTTTTGGCCCGGATTATAAAGAAATAACCAACAATATATTTACCAAATACATAGAAATGAATGTTGCTGTTATAACCGTGCACCAAAACAGCACCGAGCAGTACGAATCCCAGGGTAGTGGAGTTATATATGCAAAAGATGATAAATATTACTACATATTAACCAATCATCACGTAATAGACTCCGATTCCGATTTCCCCGAAACATCATATACCATCTATGATTGCTACGGCACAGAGTATAATGGCACCTTCGTGCATTCCGATGCCACATACGACCTGGCAGTTATACGTATTACCAGGGGTGCAGAAGCTCTTTGTGTAGCCTCTCTGGCAAGCCGTGATCCTAAAAAGGGAACCAATGTAGCAGTTCTTTCAACATCCAACAATCTTTACAACTCGTTGACCTACGGAAAGATAAGAGAGTGCAAATCCGTAGAAACCCACGATAAGAATGGCAATATTGATACTAATGTTGCATTTCCCGTTCTTTGGCACAACGCCCCTATGTGGGATGGTGGAAGCGGAAGTGTGTTGCTAAATATGGATATGGAGCTTGTGGGCATCAATTATGCTGTAGCCACCGATAACGACGGTAACTTCATCTACGGCTTTGCCATAAGTGTAAGCCGCGTTCGTGAATATCTTGAAAAAAATAATTTAATGAAGTAAAAAGTATAAAACCATGTTTGAATATACAAAATTAGTCTTTAACCAAACCGTAAACGATATAAAAAAGATTTCTACCGTTACCAACTTTTCAATGCAGATCGTTTACGTTGCATATCTCATATATGCAATTTGTGCTACCACTATGCCTCTTGGCATAAACATTGCCTTGCTTGTAATTTCTTTAGCATATCTTGTTTTTTCTATAATAATGAGAGTAAAGGAGCTAAACAAAACCGACCTGACAATTAAGAAAAGGGTAAAACAAGCCTACAAGATTTCAAAGTACATAATACAGATTCCTATACTCGTAGCAGCTATAATCACCCTGACAGGGCTTGAGGACGATAAGATAACATTCTCGCTTTTATTTACAATAATGATGATCGTTTGTTATGTAGCGTCCGTGCTTATGGCAGTTGTCACTAATGTAATCGAGTCCCGCGCAAAAAGATTTACCGTCGCTATAGAAGCCGACCTTGAGCCAATTATCAGCGTCGTAAATACAGTAAAAAGATTTAAGGGTGAAAAAATCGAAGTAGCCGAAACAGATAAAGCAAAGGAAAAAATCAGATCCGAGCTTGACGAAAAGGTAGATAAAATTCGCGAGGAACGCTCCGAGCTTGAAAGCCAAATCACCGAAGAAATTGATAAAGCCGAATTATGGAAAACCCGAAAGGAGATACTCCACTCACTGGCATCAAAGGTAAAGGAAAAAGCAAAAGAAAAAATCAAGTCATTAACAAAAAAGCTTGACGAGCCAAAGGCTCTGCCCGAACCGGAGATAACAGAAAAGAACGAAGATGTAATTGAAATCTCCGAGGATCTAATTGAAAAATAACGCATAAAAAAAGACTTCCAAACGGAAGTCTTTTTCTTAATATCACGTTAGCAATCCCATTTTTGTTAGGAATAGTAATGCCAATCCGTAGTAGCTTACAACCGCAACAAGGTCGTTAATTGTAGTGATGAGCGGTCCGGAGGCAACAGCAGGGTCAATTCCACCTCTGTAGAACAAAATAGGAATGGTAGCACCGGTAAGTCCTGAAATCGTCATAGCAAACAGTAATGCAAGACCAACGCACATTGCAACAGGAAGCGCTGTATCTATGCCTGCTCCATCAACAAGTCCCCAAAGATAAAGGGTCACTACGCCAAAGGAGAAAATTCCAAGCAAAAGACCGTTCATAAACGCAACTCTTGTTTCACGGAAGATCAGGGATAATTGCTCTTTAGGTGAAAACTCTTCAGAGCCGAGAGATCTAACTGTAACCGCAAGTGACTGTGTACCAACATTACCTGCCATTCCAAGTATCAGTGATTGGAAGCAAACAATAAGTGGCAATCCTGAAACAACTTCATCAAAAAGTCCAACAACGCCCGAAACAATCAAACCGAGGAAGAGAAGTATAACCAGCCAAGGAATACGCTTTTTAATACTCTTAAAAATAGATTCATCGGGGTCATCTTCTTCGGTAAGAGCCGCAAGCTTTGCGTAATCATCACCCATCTCTTCATCAACGATCTCGGTAATATCATTCGCAGTAATAACGCCGATAAGCTTGTTGCCGTCCCTTGAAAGAACAGGGATAATGTCCTCGTCATAAGAACGGATGTTCTCAATGTTTTCCGAAATACTCTCTTTATCGTAAACGTAAGGCGATGTAGTTATTATTAAATCTTCAAAAGTGTCTGTGCTTCTTGCAATAATGAGAGATTTTAGATCAACCTCACCGTAGAAGCTGTCATCCTCGTTAAGTACAAAGATAGTTGAGATATTATCGTTTGTAGCTGCTTCATTAACAAGCGTGCGCATAGCCTTCTTTATTGTGCTATCACGCCTAACTGCAATAAAGTTAGTGCTCATTCGGCTACCAAATTCGTCATCATCGTATGAATCAAGCAGCGAGATCTCATCCTTAACCTCGCCCTCGATAAGCTCCATAACCTCCTGCTTTACATCTTCGTCCAGGGTATCAAGAACTTCGAGAGCCTCGTCAGCGTCCATCTGCTCGATAATATCTGCCACTTCTTCGGTTTCCAACTCAGCGAGGTATTCGCTTGCATCCTCTGTGTAGGCAAGAATGTCGGCAACCGCCTCATTACCGATAGCAAGGTGTAATCTTTCGCGCTCTTCGGGAGTAAGCTCGTCAAGTATTGAGGCAATGTCGTTGTCATGGAACTCTTCCATTGCCGCTTTCAGGTCTTCATCCGAGATGTCGCTTCTGATTGTAGAAAGTATGGCGTCATGATAGCCACGTTCGTCTATATGTTCTTCTATGTGTTCTTCTACGGGCTCATCAATGCGCTCATCAATCTCGTTTAATTCATTAAAGTTTTTTTCTTCCATAAAAAAATACCTCCTTGTCCGAGGAGGTCAAAAAAGCATTTAATCTGCAAGCTGTTGTTTACAATAAACAGTCAGGCAGGAAAGGGAACAGACACTCCTCAAATTTTTAATTGAATTAATTATACATCGACACCCATTAGCGTCAGTACTCATTTCCTCACCTCGCAGTCATAAAAATATTTAACAAAAGTATTATAACACATTATACTAAAAATATCAATATAAAATAGCAAAAAAGCAAAATTAAAAGAAAAACTATGCCCACAAAAGCATAAATAAAAATACTTGATTTTTTTTTGCAAAAACTCTTGACAAATTTGTAATAATATGTTATTCTATTTAAGCATGATTTACTTGCCCCCGTAGCTCAGCTGGTAGAGCACTTGACTTTTAATCAAGGTGTCCGGAGTTCGATTCTCCGCGGGAGCACCAAGACCGAGGAAACACCTCGGTCTTTATAAAATAAAATCCTTCGGGATGTAGCGCAGTTGGTGAACGAGTATAAAACGATTGATAATCGTTTTTGCGACGTGAAGTCTCCAAAGTAAGGAGTGAGGCAAGCCGAGACTTGCGAGGCGCAGACTTACGACTATACGACGAGACGGGGATGCAAGCGTAGCGCGATACCCACCAGAAGCATATAGATATGCTTCGATAAAAAATTAATATAACCATCGGGATGTAGCGCAGTTGGTAGCGCGCTTGCTTTGGGAGCAAGATGTCGCAGGTTCAAATCCTGTCATTCCGACCAGAAATGGACGTTTGTCGCACAGCGATCAAACGTCTTTTTCATTTCTGGTCAGATTCCAGTCTTTGATGTTTGCTGCGCAAACCAAATCTTGTTTCGCCTTTGGCGAATGTTCCATTCCGACCCAAAAACCAAATCCGATCAAAGCTTGGGTTTGGCTTTTTTGCTTTAAAACAAGAAAGCGGTGAACCTAGGCTCACCGCTTAAAAATATATTAGCTGAATTTTATTCTTTGCCGCCGAACAAACTCATTATTTGTTCGATCAAGTTATTTATGAAGTCCATAATTGCATTTATAAATGCTGTCCAAGCATCTTCAGCAGGCTCTTCCGTATTGGAGTTATCGGGCTTTTCGCCAACACCGGGAGTTTCACCGTTATCGGGCTTTTCGCCAACACCGGGAGTTTCACCATTACCTGGTTCCTCCCCCTCAAGTACAGGAATTTCCTTTGTTTCATAATGATCGCAATCATCACAATCTCTTCTTGCTGTACCTGCTGATGTATAGGTAGGAGCCACAGTTTCTCTCCATTCACCAAAAGTATGTCCTGTTGCAGGAATAACACTTCCTTGGCTAAGAACATCGCCACAGCTTGAGCAACGAGTATTGCCGGTGTATCCGTCTTCTGTGCAGGTAGCCTCAACTGCTCCAACGAGAGAGGTGCTTGTATGTTTACACTGTTCCTGTGCCTGTCCTTCAGTATTAACTGTAACACTCTTCATACGAACCTGAGCAGTGAGCTTCTCGATAGTAAAGCTGTCAACAGGAGAGCTGAAAGTAACAGTTACCTTGCTACCGTCAACAGAAGCTGTCACACCTGTGATAGAGCCTTTAAGAGCGTTTGCATAAGATGAGCTACTACATTCAAAAACAATGGACTTCATTCTCGCACATTCAACTGTGATAGATGATGCGGCATAGAAACGAGCAGGGTTTGAATAATCTGCTACATTGCTGGTAGAAGCCGCTTTATTGTTTGTCAGAATAAGGCCATCGGTTGCCCAAACCTGTTTAGAAACATTAAATTCCGTGCGGTTTGCTGTACTTGCAAAGCTTATAGACAATGTTGCTGCTGTTGCGGGAGGAGTAGAAGGCTTTGTAGCGCCACAATCAATGCAAACTCCGCCAGAGTAGCTGTGTCCGATTGCAGCAACCTTGTCGCCAACATAAGTATTGCTACAGAGTGTACAAGTATAGGTAGTATAACCTTCGTCGGTACATGTAGGAGCAGTAACAGAAGATTTGTAACTGTGGTTGCAGGGTGTATCGCCACCGGGAGTATTTCCACCAGATGAGCTTCCACCTTCTTCTACTGCATAGAATGATATTTCAAAGAGGTCGCTGAGAGTATCAGGGGTATATGTGCTCCAGTTATTCTTGGATGCATACCACTCAAGGTAGGTGCCTCTACCAACGTTTTTAACGTAAAATATTCCGTTAGCTCCGGACTTAGGAGTAAGGGTCCATGATTTGTTTTGACCGTCTTTGTTTAGAGAATTATACTCTGATCCCATAGCAATAACGTCACCGGTCTTGGATGTGAAGGTGTATGAACCGTCAGAATTAACAGTTACTACAAAAGTTTCAGCATCGGTAATGCTACCAAATCCATTTTCATAACTTACGCCAATGTTGTAGTGTCCGGTCTTCTCTGTAGAAAGAGCCATCTTATGTGACGGCGCACCAATGACAACAACGTCGCCATTTTTAAGCTCATTAAGCGCTGTGAGAGTTTTAGGCTCGGTTACGCCACAATCAACGCAAGCGCCGTTTGTATAGCTGTGTCCCTTTGCAGAAGTGTTATTTGTCTTATAGCTATAACCGCATCCTGCAGTCTGACAGGTGAATATTGTATATCCGTTTGCTGTACAAGTAGCTGCAATTACAACGCCACCATTAAAGTTGTTGTGATCGCACTTGCTGCCGCCGGCCTCACCGGAAGGAGTCTGCATATTTTCGGGAATTTCCTCACCAAAGAGAAGGAAAGCAAATTCAGGATAGTCAACAAATACGTTACGTGTACCGGTAATAGATTCAACAGAGTCGTTACGTCCAAGCTCCCAAGTATCAACAGGGTCAGCCTCCATCCACTCAAGAAGTACGTCAACGCTTTCCATGACACCGCTTGTACCCCAAGCATAGTTGATATTGCCCCAACGTACATAGACATAAAGGAAAATACGCGCAACGTCGCCGCGAAGGTCATATTTGCCGCCTGATTCACTATTAGGATTATAATATCCGCTGCTCTTGCCGTAAGCTTTGTTTCCTCTTGAAGAGTTTTCGCTTGTAGAGGTAGGACGAAGCATCATAATATCGTCTTCATCAGATCCGCCAAGTCCCTTACTGTTAGGCCAGGTGTGCTCGCGGTTCCAGTTGCCTTCACCCCAAGCAGGACCGATAGCACTACCGGAATAGAAAGAAGAAATCTTACCGCCATCATTCTGGCAGTCGGTATATCTGTAAAGATCTCTTGTTTCAGCATAACTTGTGATGTGGCTATGCTTGCTTTTCATAAGGCTTTGAAGCTGCTTGTAAAGAGCACTGGTTGGAGCATCGGATCTTCCTGTACCACCTGAATAGTCAGAAAGAACATCATAAGTATAATTACCTGTGTAAAAATCTTCGGCATTTGGAGAAAGGAATGTTGCTACCTCTCCGCGTTCGCCCCAGTTGTAAATATAATTACCACTGTAAACATAGTCAACATTGGCAGCGCTTGCCTCAACATTCAATAAGGGAAGGAATGTTAAACACATTACAAGTGCTATAAGCATTGCCAAGCCGCGCTTCATTGCATTGTTCATTAATTAGTCTCCTTTTTTTGGTTGGAAAATTTTGTATTCGACATACAACATCATATTCTAACATATTATCACGGAAAAATCAACAATATTTTCCAATGTTTTCGCTTTTATTTTCCATTCAACATTGAAAAGAGTGCTTTGTTGTGATATAATAAAGAAAATGTCAAAAAATACAGCATATTTTGTTTAAGATATAAAAACGGATATTAGCAGTAATGACGACAAAAGCTTACCGAGAAAGGAGCACACAATGAAAAAAGCAAAAGTCCTATCTCAACTATTTTTATCGATGTTAAAGATAGGATTATTTACCTTTGGTGGCGGTTATGCGATGATAAACCTGCTTGATAATGAGTTTGTGAATAACAAAAAATGGATAGACGCAGATGAATTTATGGATTTAGTTGCCATAGCAGAGTCCACCCCCGGCCCTATAGCCATCAACTGCTCAACATATATTGGTTACAAACGAGAGGGATTTTTGGGAGCGTTGTTTGCTACGCTTGGAATGTGTACTCCGTCATTTATTATCATATATTTCATCTCCCTCTTCTTTGACCAATTTTTGTCGGTTTCTTGGATTGCATCCGCCTTCAAAGGAATACAGATATGTGTAATATTTATGATTTTTTCTGCAGGACTTAAAATGCTGAAGAAAATTAAAAAAACGCCATTTAATCTCTCCGTAATGATTATCACGTTTATATGTATGATAACCTTAAGCTTGCTTTCGGTAAAATTTTCATCTATATTCTATATACTGGTATTCGGAAGCATCAGTGTTGTGATTTATTTTGTATGTTACCTAAAAGAGCGAAAAAACAAGACTGAGGAGACAGAAAAATGATTTATTTATTATTGTTTTTGACATTTCTAAAGATCGGTGCAGTTTCCTTCGGCGGTGGATATGGAATGATATCTATGATAAGAGAAGATTGCCTTGCAAATGGTTGGCTTACAGAGGATGAGATCTTAAACTTTATAGCCATAGCAGAATCAACTCCGGGGCCTATTGCAATAAATATGGCAACCTTTGTTGGCTCATCACAGGGTGGCATGCTTGGCGCGTTTGTCGCAACCTTAGGTGTGGTATTACCATCATTTATCGTAATTGTATTGATTGCTTCTGTTTTTACTCGCTTACTAAAATATGCAGGAGTGAAGGCACTGATAGGTGGAATAAAACCAACAATTGTCGCATTAATCATGGGAACCGCGGTTACAATGCTCATAAATGCCATTTTAAGTGTAAAAAGCATAGGAAATACGCCGATTTTTGATTGGAAAGCGCTGATTATTCTCGTTATTGTATCGGCAATTCATCATTTATCTTCGAAGATTCTAAAGAAAAGCTGTTCACCAATTCTTTTGATTATCATTTCGGGCTTCCTCGGATTTTTATTTTACGGAACATAAAAATATAACGCTCAATCCCCAGACGGTGTAATAAAGGAGATTGGGCGTTTTCATATTAAAATATCTCATCTTCGAGAACATAAACCAAATTAATTGGTGTAGCAAGATTGCGCACAAGCTTATTGAAGAAAATATCAGCCTTTTCCTTGTTAGAGAAAACATCGCATATTTCAGCCGATGTCTTATTGCCCGAAAAGTCGGTCATCTCAATACGTATGGAGTAGAGCATTATCCCAAAGCTTGCGACCAGAGAGCTTTCTCTCGCGGTCATAATATATGTATATTCGTTTCCTTGGTCGCAAATATCCTTTTTGCATACGATAATATCCTTGGTTAATTCCTGCTTTTTCATTATGACCTCCCCGAATCTTGTGTGCGTTGTTATTCTATCATATATCATAATAATTTGTCAGCAAGAATTTTGTAGAAAGCCAAAAATCACCATTTTATAGGTTTTTTAGCATTGTAAAAATTGCTTTTTATACTTGAATATATAATCATAAATAACAAAAAGGGGAGATACCAATGTAAAAAACCCCTCTTTTTTATTTGTCAAATTGCCACATTTGATGTAATTAAATGACGACTTTTGTCCTGCCATTTACATTGTATATGAAGGAATGACATAAATTAAGCAATTTTTACAATCTATTTTATAGGTCCACAAGCTCAATTTCGGCTTCTGAATTAACCTTTCCGTCGGCTCTGATACTGCGGAAGAAATATTTATTTTCAACCTGCGCTCTGCTAACGCGCAGCTTTTCTCCTATAGCCGCTTCATTATTATAATGTATATTGATAGACTTAATCATCTTGCCCTCAAGTGGTAGGAAATTTGAATACATATCGGGATACTTGGTATTGTTCATATGTCTGTTTTGGTCAACGTCACCATAGTGAACTCCATAACCACCAATATCAATAAGCTCTGACGGCATTCTTATATGCCCAAGAACAAGGTCGTTTGGTTGACATGTGGGTAGGTTAAGATCAAAGTCATTAACCCTTACCAGCGAGCGATTTTCCGTATCTATCAGCGCCCAGACTGCAATTGCCTTGGCTACCGAAACGCCGTCACGCAAAAGCTCGTAGCATCTGAGGAATGAGTAGCCTCTGCTTTCGCAAGGGTAGGTAATAGCTGTAAGCGGTGTATAAGCCCTGATAGGCTCGCTGATCTCCATACGAATTCTGCTGAGTATAAATCCGCGCTTTATTGCCTTAAGCTCCTCGTATGACATTCCGTTTTCTGTAAGCTGCGTTTGTGCCGCACTCTGTATATATCTCATAAGGGCAGAGGTCTTTGCAATTCCGTTATAATCAACGTCGTGTATATCAACAAAAAGGTTGGTCTTAAATTCGTTCATTTTTAGATCTCCTGTTTTTTCTAATTATATACTACACCTAAATTCCGGAAAAATCAATAACCTTAAAGTAAAAAAAGTGTAAACTTTGGGTCAAAAGATTAAAATATTTAACCGTAACGCAAAAGTATATAGACATTTTTGACGAAAGTTAAAAAGTCAAAAAAAGCAATTCTAAAACGTATTAGGTCGATAGATGAGCCTTAATATGTTATCACCTCACCTTTTGTCCAAACTTGCGATAAGTTAACGGCTGTAAAATATTGAAAAACGGAATAATTGATGCTATAATTGATGGAAAAATATGGTAAACAAAAAGCCGAAAAGGCGGAATGGAGAAAATATGAAAAAGCTAATTAAAATAATGATCATTATGGGAGTGATATTCAGCGGTTTAGCGATAAAAGCCTTCGCTTCTGAAAGTGGCAAAGAATATACTATTTCTCAAGCAGGGGATTCATACATATTATCTGACGGTGAAAATGAGGAAGAATATCAAAGCTTAAATGAGTGTCTTGGCGCTGTTAATCAAGCCTGTTTAATAAGAATGGTAAATGTTACTTGTAGCGAAGCTATCACATTTCCAAAAGGAGAGTTTGTTATATCCGGAGAGTTGCAAAGTGATGGTATAATATCAATTCCAACAGGTACAAAGATTGATATGGAATATTTAACATTAAAGCTTGGGGACAGGGGGTATGTTAGAGTAAAAGGCGGCGCTCTTTCCATAGCAGCTTCATCTGTAACAGGTAACGGGCTTTTGATCAAGCTTGATTATTCTTCTTACTCAAGCCTTGAAATCATATCAGGTGTAATATCAGGCGCATCAGAAAGCCCGATTATAGATATTGATAATGGACGAGCCATGATATTTGGTGGAGATATAGAAAACAGCGCAGGTGCTGTTATAAGAAACGACAGTGAATTAAGCTTACATCTCTCTCCAAGCATCAGTGGTGTTAATTATGATATAATTTTAGAATCTCCTATGTCACTGGGCGCAAACGGCAATGAATATTATTCAACAGAAGAATTATCCGTCCAATATATTGACGAGTTTGAAATAGGAACACTTACCGAAATATTTTATGAATCCACAACAAGATCTGTATCAAAAATTAAGCTCTTTGATAAAAATGGAAAAGAAGAAGCTATAACCCACTTTGATAAATGTCCCCATGTTGCCGAGGAAAACTTTGCAGGTGTGTATCTTCCGTATGTAGTGAAATTCTATATCGACGAAAGAATTGTTGATGAACAAAAGCTACTAGCGGGCGAAAAAATCATGCCCCCCGATCCTCCCGAACGCAATGGATATACCTTCGATAATTGGTATGAGGATAGAGAGGGAAGCAAGCCCTATTCTGCCGACAAAGCAGTAAACTCATCCTTTTCTTTATTTGGTTCATATAATCTTTTGCCACCAACCTTTAATATATCGTCAAAGGAATTTACCTATAACGGCGAGGAGCACATATTAAAATTCGACAAAATAGAGCATAGCTTAAGTGGTGGTTATTACACTTATCAATGGTATAAGGACGGAGTGGAAATATCAAGCCACAGTGAAATAGCAGTAAAGAACGCAAGTGATAGCGGCACATATTCCTGCAAGGTTACCTATACATTAAACGGAAATTCTGCCTCGTTTTATGCTGATAATATTAAAATTAATATAAAAAAGATGGTTATACACTCTCCGCAGATATCACCGCTGACCTATAACGGAAATCCTATATATCCAAGCATACCTACGAGCATATATTATCAGTATTCCCACAACTGCGCAACAGAGGTTGGATCATACCCGGTGCTGTTTACATTGACCGATCCTGATAACACTACTTGGAGCGATAGTGACGAATCTGAAATAACAGAATATTTTGAAATAACCAAGGCATCAAACCAATGGGTCAGCAAACCGAGGGCACAGAATTCCTATATAGGCTTCCCCCTGAAGTCCTCTGCAGCTTCGCTGTTTGGGGAGGTTGTATTTCTTTATTCTGCTACAGAAAATGGTGATTACACTACAGAACCTCCAAGGAGTGCAGGTAGTTACTTTATGAGGGCTGCTGTAGCCGAGTCATTAAATTATACTGCGCTTATATCCGATCCCATTCCCTTTGATATTTTAGCCGAGCAGGTTGTGGGGATAAACCTAGTAACCCAGCCAGATAAAACTCAATATTTTTCCTTTGAACTGCTAGATACTAAAGGTATGGAAATAGCAGCTATTTATAACAGTGGCCGTCGGGAGATAATTGAGAACCATCGTCTGGAGATAATATACAACAATCACGCTTCTTTGCGAGTTGGCGACACCGGAGTGGTAATTGAATATCTCGGCGCAAGTATAATACTTCCCGTAACAGTAAGTCCCATGGAATATGATTTATCCGGTTTTTTATTTTCCAATGTGGAGGCTATTTATAATGGAGATTATCAGTCTTATCAGTTGACTCCTCCAATTATAGTGGGACTGGACGGAATTCCTCTGACCTTTGAAATATCAGGCGGCGGTATTAATGTGGGAGATTATACCATAGTAGCGCATTTTATAAGTGAAAGCCCTGATTATAATATCCCCGATGACATGTTTGCCACCTTTAGTATCCTTCCTCGCGAGGTAGATATTGCTTGGGGAACAACAGAGTTTTTATATGATTCAACTCCTAAAGCGCCTTCTGCATCATTTACCGATGTTAAGGGAATTGTGAGGAATATTAGTGTTACCGGATCTGCCGTATCAGCAGGAGTGGGATATATAGCTGTAGCCACCCCTTATTCGGATAATTATATATATCGTAATCCTGAAATTACATTTAATGTCAACAAAGCGGATTATGACACATCAAGTGTTAGATGGTCTTTCGACTCATCTGTATATACAGGCGAGCCAATCGAGGTTGTACTCGAAAATCTACCAAGTGGTGTCAGCGTGGTTGGCTATACCGATAATCGTGCGATTAATGTTGGTGAATATATGGCTACCGCGTCATTTAGCTATGATGATAAGAATTATAACCCTCCTAGTATTCCTCCATACTCCTGGAAAATAACCCCGGCTGAATACGATATATCATCATTTGCGTTTATAACAGCCAAATACGAATATGATGGCAATGAGCATTTTCCGATTTTGCAGGGGAGCTTGCCGATAGGTATGGATGGTATTGCTTTATCCTACAGCTTTTCCAGGGGGGTAAAAAATGTATCCGATGGTGAGGTAACCGTAATTATAACCTTTACCACAGAAAGCCAAAATTACAATGCCCCAATGCCACAATCTGCAAAGGTCAGAATTACTCCAAAAGGTGTATATGTGATTTGGACGGCAGACAGCTTTGTCTATGATGGAAATGAACATATCCCGGGAGCCGAGTGTGCCGAAGCTTCTTTGAAAATAACAGGTCGTGGTATAGGAGCCGGCACATACACAGCAACAGCAGAGTCAAAAGATTCAAATTACAAAATAATAAATTCAACACATCCGTATGAAATAAAAAAGGCGGAAAATCATTGGCTAACCATACCAACCATCAGCGATTTTTATGAAAGCCAATCTCCGTCCCCAAAAGCAACTCCATATTTTGGAGAAGCTATATTTAAGTATTATACCGATCAGGGTCTATCAGACGAGGTTGTGCCCAAATCGGTAGGTAAATACTATATGGTAGCAATTATTCCGGAGAGTAATAATTACCTCGAGCTCGTTAGTACACCAATACCGGTCTTTTGTATGGAGGTAGTCCCTGTAGGTATAAAATCCGAAATAAAAGGATCACTGTCAGCATTTTCCACGTTAGAGAATAACATATCCGTTTATCTTGTTTACAACGATGGAAGTCAAGAATCAATCCCATATTGTGACCTTGAAATAAAGTACGAGAATGCAGATACACTACGCGCAGCCGATACTGAATGTTTAATATCATATGGCGAATTTTCCGAGCTACTTAATATATCTGTGTCCAAAGCCACATACGATACAACATCTGTTTATTGGGATATAACAGAAATAGAATATGATGGAACATCGCACGCTCCAAAATTATGTGGATTACCCGCAGGCATCAGTGTTCTATCTTATTCACATGAGCCGGTGGTAGAAGCGGGAGAATATGTATTTTTTGCAGAGCTTGATTACGACAAAGAAAATTATTTATTACCAATTATTCCAAGTTGTACATTCGCGGTCAAAAAGGCTGTACTACCTAATGTATCAAATCTGTCATTTGAATATAACGGCAAGATTATAATACCGCCAACAACAGATTTATATGACTTTATAACAGATAAGGAAATAAAGCAAAGCGGAGAATATACGGTATTATACCAGCTGAATGATGATAAAAATTATATATTTGAAAATGGAAGCGATATATGTTCTATAACCTTAACAGTTACTCCAAGAAATTTGAATATCTCGGTTTCAGATTTTGACTTATATATGTTTGAAAGTGACGTATGTCCGAATTATATCATAGAGGGATTGATTCCCGGGATTGACCCACCTGATTTTTATTATCATATTGAAGATGACAGAATATATATAAAAACCGACGATCCTAACTACGCTTTGCAGGTTGAATACGGAAAACTTGTAAGAATCCCATATCCTTCAGAATCTGTAAGGCGAAAAATAATGATAGCATTTATTGTTACGGTAATGATTCTATCGGTCGTAATATTGGCAATAAGTAAAAAAGACCATATATTAGACGCTATCAGTATGACAAAAGCCAAGAGAAAGAACAAAGTCGGTATAGGCTATATAGATAATTCGCCACCTGTTATACAAAAGCAAGATAACCATACAATCGAGCTAAATAATGAAATTGCAGATGATAAGCTTTTGACTAACGTTGAAGACAATGTTGACACAAATGAAATTGATGATTCATCAAATAAAATTTTCGAGGATGTTGATATGCCTGATTTGGAGAAAGAAGATACTGATGATGCCTCGTATAATATAGAACTTGAAAAAACATCCGACCCTAAAATACCAATAAAACTGGAGTATGCAAACTCTGTAATCACAGATGCTATGGCACGTCAGATGATTAAGAACGAGAGGGAAGTTATATATACAGACGGAAAAATCAAATCTATAATCAATGTTGACACGCTCAGTAGAAATTTCATCGCTGACGATAGAGTAGATGTGAATATATTAAAGCAAAAGAGTCTGGTTCCTTATGATACCAATTATATCAAGGTTCTTGCTAGAGGAGCTATCGATAAACCCCTTCATGTATTTGCAAATGAATTCAGCTTAGCCGCTGTAAAGATGATATTGCTGAGCGGTGGAGAAGCCAGGCGAGTTATAAGCTTAAAAGAAGAAAAAAATAAACCAAATCAATAAAATCTATTGAAAAAGGCGTCATAAAGTGGTAAAATAGATAAAAAGAACTTTATCGAAAGTGAACCACCTATGACGCCTGAAATTTTATTTAAATCTAAAAATGCCATAGTAATATATAAGCCCCCTGTTATGCCATCGCAAAGTGATATAAGTGGTGCATCCGATGCACTCAGTCTAACTCAAAATATTTTAAGATCTCAAGGTGAGAGGGAAGAACTTTATCTCATCAATCGCCTAGACCGAGTTGTTGGTGGACTTATGGTGTTTGCAAGAAATAAGGCATATGCTAAAAAGATGTCAGATGCCCTTTCTGCAGATTCGTTTTCGAAAAAATATTTTGCTGTTGCAGATGGTGTTTTGGCAGGAGGTGAAATGGTTGACTGGATCGATAAGGATAGCGTAACGAATATGGCTGTCATTAAAGATAGTCCAGAGGGTTCAAAACTTGCAATGCTTACATACGAGTGTATGGAAACGGTAAGCGTTAAGGGGAAGGAAAAAAGCCTTTTCGAGATAACTCTTAAAACAGGAAGATTTCATCAAATAAGAGCACAGTTCTCTCATAGAGGAGCACCTCTTACAGGAGATAAAAAGTACGGAAGTCGTGATTTTTTAACTCGTCAACCAGCGTTGTTTGCTTACAGTGTTTTCATTGATGTTGAAGATGAGAAAATCAAGGTATCAAAGCTTCCCGATATTCAAAAATATCCATGGAACCTGTTTTCTTCCGAAAAATACAAATCAAAGATTGAGGACCGATAATGACAGAGAAGCTATATTATGAAAATGCGTATATTTGCGAGTTTGAAGCAGAAGTAATTTCATATATTGAATGTGAAGAATATTATGATTTGCTTTTGGATAAAACCGCCTTTTTCCCGGAAGAAGGAGGACAATCATCGGATACAGGATATATCGCTGATGTTGAAGTTTCTTATGTCTATGAGAAAAATGGAAATATATATCACCGTGTAAATAGCATACCTGAAAATAAAAAAGTTCTTTGCAAAATAAACTTTGATGAGCGTTTTGATAAAATGCAGCAGCATACGGCAGAGCATATTCTTTCCGGAGTTATTCACGCATTATACGGTTATCAGAACGTAGGTTTTCATCTTGGCGATGATATAGTTACCTTTGATATAGATCATCCATTAACGAGAGAGCAGCTGGATCTTGTGGAAGATATATCCAACAAAGCGGTATTTGATAATATAAAGATAGAAACATTTTTCCCGGAAAAAGAGAAATTATCAAAATTGTCTTATCGTTCAAAGCTTGATATTACAGAAAACGTAAGAATTGTTAAAATAGGAAATGTTGATTCCTGCGCATGCTGCGCACCACATGTAAACTATACCGGAGAAATCGGACTTATAAAATGCTTGGACTTTATGAGTCACAGAGGTGGCGTTAGAATCACTATGTGTGCGGGAAATAGAGCGCTTCGTGATTATAGAGAAAAATATCGCAATATAAGAGAAATTTCTGCCATGCTGTGCGAACCACAGCATACTACAGCTGAAGGATTAAGTAAATATATGGCAGATAAACAAAAAAACAAGTTTGAATTAACAACAGTTAGACGAGCTTATGCTGAAGCACTTGCCGAAAATGTTTATAGTGATAACAATTACGTTAAGGTTCTTGAGCACGTAGAAATGGATGAGTTGCGCGACTTTGTTAACAAAGCGGTTGATAATGTTGGTGGAATACTTGTTGCCCTAATTGGCAAAGACGGAGATTACAAGTACATAATGGCATCAAAATCTATCGACCTTAAACTTATGTCCAAGGATATTAATGCTAAGCTGTCAGGAAAAGGTGGCGGGCAGCCACAAATGATTCAAGGATCGTTGTTTACCACTATTGAAAAGATAAAAGAATATTTCGAATGCTAAAACAAAAAAGAGGTGCGTTGTCGCACCTCTTTATAAAAAAACTTGTATAGTTATGGTAAAATATTAAGTACTATTTGGGATTTTGTTGGCTTTATCTGAGTTAACTTTATTCCTGCAGAAGTCATCATTTTTCTTGATGCACACATAGAGTCGGTATCGTGGTATTTATCGGAAAGATAGATAACTTCACGTATTCCAGATTGAATTATAGCCTTTGCACATTCATTGCATGGGAAGAGGGCTACGTATATTTTAGAGCCTTTGAGCGATCTACCGCCTGCATTAAGTATTGAATTAACCTCTGCGTGAACAACATAGGGATACTTAGTAGAAACAGCATCGCCATCTCTATCCCAAGGATATTCATCGTCGGAGCATCCTTGTGGGAATCCGTTATAACCAGTGGACAGAATTCTGTTTTGCTCATCTACTATACAAGCTCCAACCTGTGTGCTTGGATCCTTAGATCTCTTAGCTGCAAGCAGAGCTACTCCCATAAAGTATTCATCCCATGAAATATAATCGTTTCTTTTTGCCATAATTTTTTCCACCTGAATTATTTATATCAACATTTTAACATATTTTTTGGTTTATGTCAACACAAAATTAAGGAGGCAACCGTGAAAATAGCAGAATATGAAAAATGCACTCTATGTCATAGGAATTGCTGTGTAAACCGTTATGAAAACACAGGTTTTTGCCGTATGCCATCTGATATATATATAACAAGGGCAGCGCTTCACCAATGGGAAGAACCTCCTATTTCCGGTAGTAATGGGTCTGGAACTGTATTCTTCGCAGGTTGCTCGCTCGGGTGTATTTTTTGTCAAAATGTAGATATATCTCGAGGGCCAAAAGGACAGGTGGTTGACATTGAAAAAATGGCTGATATTATGCTTAGTCTTCAAGATAAGGGAGCCCATAATATTAATTTTGTAACACCAACCCACTACGCCCCATCAATTAAGCTTTCCGTAGAAGTAGCTAGAGGGAAAGGGCTAAAAATTCCAATAGTTTATAACACGGGGTCTTATGATAAAAAAGAAACTATACAAAAGTTGAAGGGGACTGTTGACATTTATTTACCTGACTTGAAATACTATAAAGCATCAACATCACTAAAATATTCTTCGGCAGAAAAATACATAAGCGCCTCGAGAGAAGCTATCGATGAAATGTACAATCAGGTTGGCGCTCCTAAATTTGATGATAATGGTATGATGATATCGGGCGTTATAGTAAGGATTCTGTTACTTCCGGGACATCTTGCCGAGGCTAAGCTTTCGCTCAAATATTTACTTGACACCTATGGCGATGAAATTTATATTAGCCTTATGAATCAATATACGCCAATGCCGGGTATGCCTGCGCCTCTAAATCGCAAGGTAACGCACAGCGAATATAGCGAGCTTATCGAATATGCAGGGAAGTTAGGACTTAAAAATGGATTTTATCAAGACTTTGGAACAGCCGTTGAAAGTTTTATCCCTCCATTTGATGGAACAGGTGTAGAATAAAAATAAAACAAGGGACTAACTAGTTTAACACTAAGTTAATCCCTTTTTTGATTACTTTGTATTATTTTTTTTCATTTTATCTCTCATGCGATAATCGCGAGAGCGTTTCTTTTTGATATACGTGCTGTAAATTGCTATAGCGAATACGCCAACGACAATTACTATGCTAGCAACATGGATCCAAGGCTCTGTTGAATCTTGTATCTTAAGTGTTTCCCAGAGAGAATTTACGTGGGATTGAATATCTACCTCTTCGCCATTATACATTCCCTTAAAGTAATTACTGTATGATGAGCAAATTTTGAAGTATTCATCATCATCCTTATAGAGAACGTCATATGCAGACACTAGAGTTATTTCATCGCCGTTGTCATCATATCCGGTTATATCATAGTTATAGGATAACAGTTTTTGATATTCAACACTGTTTTTAACAGCATCATTAGGTGTTGCATATCCGATATAAAGTGCATTCGCAGTACCGATATCTTTTCTTAACATGAAATCTATATATGCCAAAGCAAGATCTTCATTTTCAGAGTTTGCCGGAATACACATAGCATCTATGAAGTAGTTAGTTCCTTCGCTAGGATAATAAAATCTCAAATTGTTATTATCAGATGCCATTGTTAAATAATCGCCTGCAAAGTATGGTGCGATGTATGCGGAATTGCCCTTCATTTTATTGAAGATCTCATCATTTACATACCCTTGGAGCAATGGCTTTTGCTTTATTAGCTCATTAAGTGCTCGATTCCAGTCATCAGGGTTGTGTGAATTAACATCAATTCCTTCTTTATACATTGCTGTAGCAAATGCATCTCTGGGGTTGTTGAACTGTAGAATCTTTCCTTTGTATTTTTCATTCCAAAGCAGATCCCATTCACCTGATATATCTTCCTCGTTTACACGCTTTTCATTATAGATAATTCCAAGCATACCGTAAGTGTATGGCACAGAATATACATTTTCTGGATGATCTTCATTGTAATCGTAGGAATTTCTAGCCTTTTCCAGAATTTTGCCATTTATGTTACCATAGTTTTGAAGCTTGCTTGTATCTATGCTTTTAATCATTCCCTCTGATATCATTTTTTCAATCATATAATCGGAAGGAATTACGATATCATATTTTACAGCTCCATTTTTAAGCTTTGCATACATATCTTCATTAGTTGCATAAGTAGAGTAGTTAACCTTTACTTTGTAACCGAATGTTTCTAAGCAATATTCTTCAAATTTCTCGTTGATATCTATGAGCCCAGATTTTGCATCATACTCATCAGAGATATATTCACCCCAGTTGTAAACATTTAATGTTTTAGTCTCGATATTACCTTCGTTTTTGTCACAAGAACAAAGTAACATTGTAAGGCTAAATAATACAGTAATTAGGAGTAAAAACTTTATTTTCATTATGCTTTCCCTCCTTTTTTCTTTTTTCTAACATTTGTTTTCTTGAATCCTTTGATGTTAGATATTATAAGAAGAGTAAACACTGTGATGATAATTATTGTCGAGAGCGCATACATATCAGGCTTTACAGTCTTCTTTGTCATAGAATATATGAGCAATGGTAGTGTCTGGAAATTAGATGGGCTCACAAAGTATGATATTACAAAATCATCAAGAGAAAGTGTAAATGCCATTACGAGACCGGAAAGAACACCGGGCATAATGTTAGGAAGCTTAACCTTAAAGAACGCTTGCATAGGAGTGCAGCCTAAATCTAGGGCAGCTTCTGTAAGAGACTCGCCAAGTTCGTTTATTCTTGGAAGAACCGAAAGAATAACATAGGGAAGACAGAATGTGGTATGAGCAATAAGCATTGCCCAAAAGCCGATATCGTCATAGTTGCTAATTTTGAATATTGATACAACCGCTGCAAAGAACAACATGAAAGATACACCGGTAACAATATCAGGGTTCATCATAGGAATATTAGTAACCGAATTAACGGCAGCTTTCATCCATTTTGATTTCATTCTGTAAATGCCTTCTGCTGCTGCAGTACCGATAATGGTAGATATCAGTGAAGAAGACACTGCTAAAATTAACGTATTTCTAAGTGCCAAAAATGCATCACTATCAGAAAATAACTTTATATACCAATCAAAGCTGAACCCTTCGAAGGTTGCTGTGCTTTCAGAATTGTTGAAAGAGAACAATATAAGCGTAAGGATTGGGATATAAAGAATTCCAAAAACAAGGCATAGATATATTTTGGGAAGGTACTTTTTCATATAATTATACCTCCTTCATCATCCTCGGAGAATTTATTCATAACTCCTATTGAGATAAGAATGAGTATCATCATTACGAGAGAAAGTGCTCCTCCAACGTTATATGTGCCTGTAATAAACTGTCTTTCAATGGTGTCACCGATAAGCTCAAATGTTCCGCCACCTAATTTTTGTGAAATATAGAATGTGCTGATAGATGGAACAAGAACCATAGTTACGCCGGAAACAACGCCGGACATTGAAAGTGGGAATATAACCTTTGTTATAACCTGTACAGTATTGCAACCAAGGTCGCTGGCAGCCTCCCACATATGCTTATCAATTTTTGAAATGCAAGTATAGATAGGAAGAACCATATAAGGTAAGAAGTCATAAACCATACCAAAAATAACGGCGCCTTTAGTTCCAACTATATGCATAGATGTACCAAGAATGGTATTCAAAAGACCGCCATCATCAAGAATTGCCATGATGGAATATGTTCTAATCAAAAGGTTTGTCCACATAGGCAGCATAAGAAGCATAACAAAAATCTTTTGATGCTGTGGCTTAGATCTAGCCATGATATATGCCATAGGATATCCTACGAGCAGACAAACAATTGTAGCAATTACGGATAATTCGATAGAGAGCAAGAATATATAAAAATAGTTTCCTAATGAAAGAATATTTTCAAATGTAAATGCCCCTGTTTTTGCGTCCGTAAATGCATAATATATAACTATTACAAGCGGCAGAATAATAAAGAGTATAGCCCAAAAAATATGTGGAGCTGCCGCAATTGAATGCATAATCGAACGTTTTTTCTTCATTTTAGAACTCCTCTGCAGCATCAGCATCAGAGAGCTGATCAATTTCGTCGGAGAACGAAGAATAGTCGCCGAACATACCTGAATATTTTGACTTTTTCATAATATGAATTGCTTCAGGCTCGATGAAAAGTCCAATAGTTGCATCAGGCGCTACATAATCTGTAGATTGAATCATCCACTTGAAGCCCTTGATATCAACAATGATTTCATAGTGAACGCCCTTAAAGGTAACGCTACTAACTTTTCCTGTGAGCATACCTTTTTCAACAGGAACAACATCTACGTCTTCCGGTCTTACAACAACGTCAACAGGTTCATTGTGTTCGAAACCGCCGTCAACGCAGTCAAATGTATGAGAAGAGAAGCGAACCTTTTTATCTTCAAGCATAATACCATCAATGATATTACTTTCACCGATAAAGTCTGCAACAAAAGCGTTTTTAGGTTCATTATATATATCTGTGGGAGTTCCGATCTGTTGGATTTCGCCATCTGCAATAACTACGACAGTGTCGGACATAGAGAGCGCCTCTTCCTGGTCGTGAGTTACATAAATGAAGGTGATTCCAACTGCTTGTTGAATGGTTTTAAGCTCGTTCTGCATATCCTTACGAAGCTTTAAGTCGAGCGCACCGAGCGGTTCGTCGAGCAAAAGTACCTTTGGATGAGAAACCAGAGCTCTTGCAATAGCAACTCTTTGCTGCTGACCACCGGATAAGGTGCTTACACTCTTGTTTTCAAATCCGGATAATGCAACCATCTTTAGCATTTCGGTTACTCTTGTTTTTATTTCTTCTTCCGTTTTTTTCTTCAATCGAAGCGGAAAAGCTATGTTTTCATAAACATTAAGATGAGGGAAGAGAGCATATTTTTGGAATACTGTGTTTATATGCCTTTTATAAGCGGGGACATCACTAATTTCCACCCCGTCAAAATAAAGCTGACCTTCGTCAGCAGTCTCGAAACCACCTATGATACGTAGGGTTGTAGTTTTGCCGCATCCGGATGGACCAAGGAAAGTAATGAACTCACCATCCCTGATGTAAAGATTCATAGAATTTATAACCTTTTCTCCGTCGTACGACTTCGAGATTCCTTTCAACTCAATGAGCTTTGCCATTTTCTTAAAATCTCAAATCCTTTCTTACCGAGCACACGCTCTTACTTATAGGCGTAATAATTAAAAAGATATAGCCTATCAGCGTTAATTATAACAAAAACTATAGAGTTTTGCAATAGTTTTTCAACATTTTTTTTCTAAAAAAATTCAAGAATAATCCCGATTAAACGGATTTTGGCGTGATTTTCCTCAAAAAAACATTGAAAAGCTCTTGAAATCTCTTAAAATCTCCCAAAATCTTTCAAATTCTTAAATTTTTATAATTATGCCATTTTTGTAGCTTGTTAATTGTGGCGCCAAGGAAAATTCCCAGTATCCAATACCCGTTGCCAAAGGTGTACACCAGAAAAAGTGATATAATACTCATAATAAATATAAATGTGAATGATACTATTTCTAATACTGCGTAAGACCAATATCCTAAATTAAAGTATTCGATTGTTGATATCAAGATTCTATATCCATCATAACCTTCTAAAGGCATCAGGTTAGATATTGCCGTTGCTAGGTTGATTGCAATAAATATCTCTCCATAGTCGGATGATAGTCCTCCGGCAGAAATCATTATTAAAGCTGCGATTAGATTTGAAGTAGCACCGGAGCTGTACAAAAGTATTTGATGTGTATAGGTAGCCATTTTATTTTCTGCTATTCTTAATCCATTTAGATTGCCTTTTGGTATTTTGATTTTTCCTGTTATTAAAAAAACAAAAGCAAGGTGTCCTGCCTCGTGAATAATCATTGCAAGAACGGTGACACTAGCACCCATTAATTCATCGAAACTATATATCAAACAAAGCCAAAAAATAACAGGCAATACATTCAGCATCAAATTAAAACAATATTCTGTGGCTACCATGATTTTGCTTCTTTTCATTAGATATTTCTCGTCCAAAAAAGTTATCAATCAAGGTTTTAAATATTGTGTTGATACTAAATATATTACCTGTTTGTTAATATAATTCGTTATGTGAGATTTTTATTCTTTAGGTTTATCTTTTTTCTTTGCTTTTTTAATTCTGCTTGGAATTATCGCCACAGAAGCTTTAGAAATAACAATTTCGCTTCCCAAACGTGGTTTAACGATCAATGAAAGAGTGTCTTTCTCCAGACCTTTAACCACAGCTTTACGACGTCTGTTTTTATCGAGATATTTAATCTTAACATCGCGAAGAACAAACTTATTTTCATAGTACTTTTTATGCTTTTCTGAGCTGTTGATGTTTGAATATCCACTAAAGAATTTGTCAAGTACGGATTTTGCCATCATCATACCTTGAGAAAAGGTCGCTTTTTCAAAAACTCTTTTAACAGAGTCTCTGAGTCTTGGAGGAAAGTTTTTTTCTTCTATCCCTGCAGCGAAAGTAACTATTATGTAATCATATGCAGTAGCATCCTTAAGCTTTCCTTCGATTTGTGTGCCACCAATTTTAACACCCTCGCAGAAAACGTCGTTCACCCAGGATATTCCTATTTCTTTAGTGGTATATGCTTCCAGGGCTTGGGTTAATGATACAACTGAAAGTAGTCCTAATGATGCCGCTTGAGCAGGTGGAAACGAAGGTCGAAGTATCAGAGAAATGAATATACCTTTATCAAGAGATCCGGGCGTAAGCTTGGTTTTTGTTATGCTTGATGTGGATTGATGCTCTGTAAAAACAACATACCTATCGGGATATCCTAGTAGGGCATACTCCTTTGCAATATCGGCTGTCGATGAAGCATAATCTCTGTATTCAATTTTTACAGTTGTTCCATTACCTACCTTTAGGGTAGAGTAGCTTCTTCCATCGATTGCCATATCACAATCCTCCGTTTACAGGAAAATGTAAAACTTTATTGATAAAGTAGTGTATTAGTATGCCTTGCCCCAGTAAACAAGCTTCTTTGCATCTCTGCCGCAGCATACGCATTTGTCAGAAATATGTTCGCCATCGAAAGGAATGCAACGTGAGCCAACACCTGTGAGCTCCTTTACTTTATCTTCGCACTCTTCGTCGCCACACCACATAGCCTTAACAAAACCGTCGCCTGCAAGTAAAGCAGAGTTGATTTCATCAATATTCTGGCATGCGTATGTGCGCTTTTCGCGGTTTGCAAGAGCTTTTGCATACATACCATCTCTTACTTCAACAAGCTTTGTCATAATAACTTCTTCAAGATTGTCGATTGAATTGAAGGTCTTTTCGCGATTGTGTCTTGTAACAACTACAAACTGACCATTTTCAATATCTCGTGGGCCAATTTCAACGCGGAGGGGAACACCCTTCATTTCATATTCAGAATACTTCCATCCGGGAGATTGATCGCTTCCGTCGAGCTTTACACGAACACCAATCTTACTGAGTCTATCTTTAAGTTCCTGTGCTTTTTCAAGAACGCCTTCTTTGTGCATAGCAACAGGAATAATTACTACTTGGATTGGAGCAACTGCAGGAGGGAGAACAAGTCCGTTATCGTCTCCGTGAGTCATAATAATACCACCGATCATTCTTGTAGTACAACCCCAAGAAGTCTGATGTGGGTATTCAAGCTTATTATCCTTTGATGTGAATGTTATATCGAATGCACGAGCAAATCCGTCGCCAAAATAATGAGATGTAGCAGCCTGAAGAGCCTTACCATCGTGCATAAGAGCTTCAATACAATAAGTATCTTCAGCACCGGCAAATTTATCAGAAGGAGTCTTAACGCCCTTTACTACAGGAATAGCAAGATCCTTTTCGTGGAAGTCGGCATAAACATTAAGCATTTGAACTGTCTCGTCACGAGCTTCGTTAGCTGTTGCATGCATAGTGTGACCTTCCTGCCAAAGGAATTCACGAGATCTGAGGAATGGACGTGTTGTCTTTTCCCAACGAACTACAGAGCACCACTGATTATAAAGCTTTGGAAGATCTCTGTAAGATCTAATAACATTTGCATAGTGCTCGCAGAAGAGGGTTTCTGATGTAGGACGAACGCAAAGACGCTCTGTGAGCTTTTCCTCACCACCGTGTGTAACCCACGCTACTTCCGGTGCAAAACCTGCAACGTGATCCTTTTCCTTCTGAAGAAGTGATTCAGGAATGAACATAGGCATATACACGTTTTCGTGTCCAAGCTCTTTGAATTTTGTGTCGAGAATCTTTTGTATGTTTTCCCATATTGCATATCCGTATGGGCGAATTATCATGCATCCTTTAACGCTTGAGTAATCGATCAAATCGGCTTTTTTTACGATGTCAGTATACCATTTCGCAAAATCTTCATCCATAGATGTGATTTCGGTAACCAACTTTTTATCATTTTGTGCCATAATATTTTGTCCTTTCAAAATAAACATATTTTAACTTTTTAATTATATACCAATTTATTTTATTTGTCAAGTGGTGATGTTCTGAAAATAGAGAAAAAACAATATTAAGCGAAGTTTTGCCATATAAAACATAAATAGCTTAAGTTTTTTCATGAAAATCACTTGAAAAGCGCACCAAAATATACTATAATATACAGTAAATTACTCAAAAGGACTTTTGTGGCGAAATTATGGTAGATTTTACAAGTACAAATAAAAAGTACATCAATATGGGTATCGAAGAGTTAAAGAGCGAATATTCCATACTGATGCAGCAATATGATGAATATAAAAAGAAGGATCTGCATTTAGATCTTTCTCGTGGAAAGCCGAATTCCGATCAGCTTGATATTAGTTTGCCGCTTTTATCAGAAGCTCGTCCAAGAGAAAAATGTTTTTCCATAAATGGAGTAGACTGCAGAAACTATGGTGTACTAGACGGAATACCTGAAATGAAAAAGTTATTCTCCGATATGTTAGGCATTGATGAAAAGTACATCACAGTAGGCGGAAACTCATCTTTGCAGTTAATGTACGACACTCTCGCACGCGCTATGTTATTCGGCGTTGTTGGATCCAATGGCCCTTGGTGTAAAGAAGAAGGCTTAAAGTGGATTTGCGTTGTTCCCGGTTACGACAGGCATTTTAAAATGACAGAATATCTCGGTTTTGAGCTACTCTCGGTACAAATGACACCGGATGGTCCTGATATGGACGAAGTCGAAAAATTGGTTCTTGATCCTAAAGTAAAGGGTATTTGGTGTGTACCAAAGTATTCTAATCCAACAGGAAATACTTATTCTGACGAGACAGTTCGCAGACTAGCAAAAATGAAATGTGCGGCTCCCGATTTTAGAATTATGTGGGATAACGCATATGCAGTTCACGATCTCGGAGATGAAACTGACGATCTTCTCGACATCTTTACGGAAGCAGAGAAGTGGGGAAATGAAGATAGGATATTCTATTATGCTTCAACCTCAAAAATAACATTCCCGGGTGGCGGTGTGGCAATGATGGCTGCATCAGAAAAAAACTTGGCGCAAATAGCAACATATCTCGGTGTCCAAACAATAGGATATGATAAGCTAAATCAGCTTCGACATACCACATATTTCAAAGATAAAAAAGCCATATTGGATCACATGAAAATCTTGGCTGAGTTTATTGGAAAAAAGTTCGATATAACGCTGGAATCCCTTAAGAAATTAGAGGGACTTGATATAGCAACTTGGACGCATCCAAAGGGCGGATATTTTATCTCTCTTGATGTTATGGAGGGTACTGCAAAAAGAGTTTACGACCTTGCAAAAGAAGCTGGAGTTACATTAACAACTGTAGGTGCAACCTACCCATATGGAATAGATCCAAAGGATCAAAATTTAAGAATAGCTCCCACTTATCCCACAGATGATGAGGTAAGGCTCGCAAGCAAAATTTTGGTTTTAGCGATAAAGATTGCAGCCATAGAAAAGTGCTTGAAAGCCAATTAACTAACTATTAAAAACACGAAAGGCAGAACCCAAAACGAAGGTTCTGCCTTAAAAAATATCAGCATTTTGTTAATTTATTGTGTCTCTAAAACCGCGCCCCAGAATCTCACTGGTTTTTGTGATTATTAAGAATGCTCCGGGATCTATCTTGGTAATAGCTCGTCTGAGTTTTAATGCTTCACCTTTTCTGCAAACGGTCATAATAACAGTTTTTCCTTGATGAGTATATGCTCCCTCGCCCTCGAGAACGGTTGCACTGTGAGCAAGCTCTTTTGTAATAAATTCGTTAATTTCATCAGGCTTTGTTGTAATGATGGTGAATGATTTGCAAAGGTTCATCGAGTCAATAATATCGTCAATGACAAACACTTTTGCGAACAGACCAAGAAGTGAGAATAAACCGGTTTCTGGATCAAAAATTACAGCACCATCTACAATTTTAACAAATGTAGCAGCAGCTATAAAAACATCAGTGTAAAGAAGTGCAGAGCCCACATTCACATCAGTGTATTTTTTGAAGATTAAAGCAATAATATCAGTTCCACCAGAGGACGCCTTGAACTTGAAAAGAATTGCAGATCCAATACCTGTAAGCAATACGGCATAAATCAATTCGAGTAATGGTTGATCTGTTAAAGGTGTACCTATTTCCAATGGTATCCATAAATCGAACAATAATGTCTCAAGAGATATCATCAATGAGCAATAGCAGGTAAGAATTCCACAGCTTTTTCCAAGGACAATAAAACCAACTATGAGTAGTATAACATTAACTACAGTCATATACACGGCAGGTGAGATGTCTTCAAAGGGAAGTAAATTTTTCATTACTACCGAAAGACCGCTAATGCCTCCTGTAGCAAATCCATTAGGTGTTTTGAAAAAATGAATTCCTATAGAAGTTAGCAAAACTCCAAAGTTAACGTATAAAAAGTATTTTATGTTTTTTGCGTTAAAGAACTTTCCGTTATTTTTGCCGTCAAATGTAACGATGACCTCTTCGGTTTGCTCAGTTAATTGTTCTTCTAATCCTGTTGTTTTCATTTTTGTCCTCATTTTTTAAAAGAAAATTGATAACTTAATTATACTCCAATTTTACCGAAAGTCAATAGTTAAAACATTAATTTTTATTAAAAGTGAATTTTCATATTAAAGGATGAATTTTTCTTGACAAATATATAAAAAAATGGTAGAATCTAATAGATAGTTTTTATACGATTATGGCATTTTTGAAAGGATCGGATTATGACAAAGCAAGAAATAAAAAACAGAATAGATTACTTGCGTGAAGAGATCGAACGTAATTCTAAATTGTATTATGAAAATGATGCACCGGTAATTTCAGATTACGAATACGATATGATGTTTCGAGAGCTTACAGAACTTGAAGAACATAATCCAGAATTTTTAACTCCGGATTCCCCAACGCATAGAGTAGGCGGAAAAGCTTTAGATAAATTCGAAAAGTTTGCCCACAATGTTAGAATGGGAAGCTTAACGGATGTATTCTCACTTGAGGAACTAAAGAACTTTCTTGAAGGAATTGAAGAAACGTTAGGATATTCTCCATCATATTCTATCGAGCCTAAGATTGACGGTTTATCGGTGTCTTTGACTTATAGAGACGGAATATTTGTTCAGGGCGCTACTCGTGGAGATGGTCTTATCGGTGAAGATGTGACAGAAAATTTGCGCACAATAAAGGCAATTCCCCTTAAACTTTCAGAGCCGATTCCTTACCTATGTGTTCGTGGCGAAGTTTATATGCCAAGAAGTGTGTTTAGAGAAATTAATGAAAAACGTGAAAATAATGGAGAAGCTCTTTTTGCTAATCCAAGAAACGCTGCCGCAGGCTCACTCAGGCAATTAGATTCAAAAATTTGTGCCGAAAGAAAGCTGGATATATTTATCTTTAATTTACAAGAGGGAAGCTTATATCTTGATGGAAGAGATGTGTCAACCCATAGCGAAGGACTTAACAGACTCAATGAGTTAGGGTTTACTACTGTTTCCGAAAGAATTGTAGCAAAAAGCTATAATGATATAGAGTCTCACATTGAAAAGCTTGGAGAATTAAGAAGTATCTCTGCTTATGATATGGACGGCGCAGTTGTTAAGATAGATAATCTTGATGAGCGTGTTGTTATAGGCGAGGGCACGAGTACTCCAAAATGGGCTGTAGCATATAAATATCCACCCGAAGAAAAAGAAACCAAGTTGCTTTCTATTGATATTCAAGTAGGACGCACCGGTGTTCTCACTCCTATAGCAAATTTATCGCCAGTCAGATTGGCGGGAACAACGGTTTCAAGAGCAACGCTTCACAATGATAGATTTATTCAAGGAAGAAATATTTTGATTGGTGACACAGTTGTTGTAAGAAAAGCCGGTGAGATTATTCCTGAAATAGTTCGTTCAGTTCCAAAAGATCGTACAGGTGCAGAAAAAGCATTTGAGATGCCATCTCTTTGTCCATCTTGTGGACATCCGATCGTTAGAGATGAAGCCGGTGATGGTGTAGCAATGCGTTGCCCTTCCAATACTTGTCCCGCACAGCTTTCTCGAAGCATAACTCACTTTGCTTCAAAGGGAGCAATGAATATCGATGGTCTCGGGCCTCAAGTTGTAGATCTTCTTCTCAACAACAAAAGGATATTTGGCATAGCAGATCTTTATTCTCTAAAGATAGAAGATATATCCGATTTAGATCGAATGGGGGATAAAAGTGCAAGAAATTTAGTAAATGCAATAGAGAATTCCAAAACTCGTGGTTTAGAGAAGTTGCTGTATGCGCTTGGAGTTCGTCAAGTGGGGGAAGTTGCTGCTGAAGAAATCGCCAGAAGGATGCGAACTGTAGAAAATCTTTTTGCTGCAACCTATGATGATTTTATTTCAATTTCTGATATAGGAGACATAACTGCAAAAGAACTGCTTGAATTTTTCTCCGAAGAAAGCACAAAAACTTTGATTTTAAGACTTCAAGAGCTAGGCGTTGACACTAATGCAAAATCCGAAGAGCGTAGCGATAAGCTAGCGGGCCTTACCTTTGTTCTGACAGGCACTCTTCCAACAATGACAAGAGATGAGGCTGCTTCTATAATTAAAAAAATGGGCGGCAAAGTTTCGGGATCGGTATCTAAAAAAACCTCCTACGTTGTAGCTGGTGAAGATGCCGGATCTAAGTTAGTAAAAGCAAAGGATCTGGGAGTTCCAATCATAGATGAAGAAGCACTAATAAGTATGTGTGAGTAAAAAATACCGCCACCCATAATCGGTGGCGGTATTATCTTATAGTTTAAAATCATAATCTGCTCGAATAGTTAACATCTCTCCTGTTTTTGGATGTGGTAATGTAAGTTCAAAGCAATGCAGACAATAGCTTTCCCCCTCTATGCGTTCACCATAAAGAAAATCAGCGGTTAGTGGATGTCCTATGTGCGAAAGGTGCACTCGGATTTGATGTGTTCTGCCGGTGTGAAGTAGTATTTCAACCAAAGAACGTCCGTTTTTTTCTTCTTTTACTTGATATTCTGTAATCGCATTTTTACCATCGTGAGCAACTATGCGTTTCATTTCTCCTTCGGTCTCTCTCTTGATTGGCGCGTCTATTATGCCACTTTTATTGGTTAATATTCCTTCCACTTTAGCAATGTACTTTTTGCGAAATTCTCCTTTTTTCATACTAC
>JAZKZW010000080.1:0-1828 GCA_045612865.1 Eubacteriales bacterium | reverse complement strand
GGTATATACTGGACAGCTCCGTCTATGATACTACGCTTGGTCATACTGTATAGATCGCTTATGCGGCATCCTACAAGACATTGGAACACAAAAACATCCCTTTGCTTTTCCAATGCCGGATCAAAGCTGAAGTCGGTATTGCACAGTCTTCGATGTCCTTTATCGGAGCTCCTCCACGGGAGTAATTTGCAAACACACGGTTATAGCACTACACCTGCATCCCAATCAATTGGCACGCAATCGCCTGACAGTCAGCAATATGACTATCAACACGATGGAACAAAAACACCCACCGTATTGATAGTCATCTTATTGATATTCAACGATTTGCACATCAGAAGATGCAATAAAGATTTTAAGAAAAGAAAGAAAACGTATTTAGCGAATATCCGAGAAATAAGCATAAATTGGTGAAAAAAGGCAATTCATTTTGTTACTAATTTGTTACTAAAATTTATGACTACAAGGAAAATCAAAGAGCCTGTTCGAATAAGATTCAAGAATCTGAAAAGCGGCAACAAGTCAATTTATCTTGACATCTATATTAAAGGAGGAAAACGGGAATATAAATTTTTAAATCTATATCTTCATCCCGAAGATACAAAAGAAGACAAGCTATGGAATAAACAGCAGCTACAACTCGCAAATGCCATTAAGGCTAAATATATAATTCAAATTCAAAATGGAGAGCATGGATTTAAAGACAGCGAAAGTAAGTTGAATATGAATTTCATTGATTACTGTCGCAACATCATCAATGAATACCGGTGCAACGATCACAATTCATGTGCAGTTCTTCTTGAATGCGCCCTCAAAAGGATAATCAGATATAAAGGGAACCGGATAACGTTCGGGCAAATAGACAAGGCATTTCTTATAGGATTCATAGAGTTTTTAAATTCAGACCTCAGAGATTATGACCGAAACTCAGCAAAAGGCCAGAAAGATGCCAAGCCTATTAGTGAGGATTATAAGTTTATGTTGTTTGCGAGGATCATGACAATATTAAATAGAGCTGTCAGAGAAGATATCATAAGTAAGAATCCGGGCAAATACATTGAAGCTGGACTTAAGCCCAAACACATCCAGAAAAACAGGTGCTATCTGACCCTATCAGAAATCCAAAGCATAATAAAAACCCCTCACAGAATGCAAAATGATGTAAAGCGAGCATTTCTATTTTGCTGTTTCTGCGGGCTCAGATTCTCTGACGTAAGAAAGATCACATGGCAAGAACTGCACAAAGGCAAAGATGGCTTCATACAGCTTGAGACACATATGAAAAAAACACGGCAGGCAATATATCTTCCCCTCTCTGCTAATGCCCTCAAATGGCTGCCGCCTAAAGGAAATGCCAAAGATGAAGAGAGAATTTTCAAGAATCTACCAAAGCAGGCATCTCATGCCAATCAAACGCTAAAGACTCTCACCCGTAAAGCAGGTATAGACAAACACATCACCTTCCACGTTGCCAGACACACATTCGCCACCCTGACACTTTCTTTCGGTGCAGACATCTACACAGTATCAAAGTTACTCGGACACACAAAAGTACAGACCACGCAAGTATATGCTAAAATTATTGATGAAAATAAAAGGAAAGCCGTAAATCTGATACCCATTTGTGATATAGATTAATATCTGACGTTAAAAAAGACCTTACACCATCAGTAAACGCAACATACGATTTCAAATCATTTATGAAATCGTATTTATCAAAACTCGGCGTACTGCTCTTCGGAGCTATGTTCGCTGTGGCGGCTTGTCAGGATTATGACGAGGACATCCGCAAGGTAAACGATGAGCTCAACACAGAGCTTACCGATCT
>JAZKZW010000079.1:0-22408 GCA_045612865.1 Eubacteriales bacterium | reverse complement strand
GATTTTCCAAGAAAATGAAAAATATTTAGGAGATAACAAAATGAAAATTGCACTTATAAATGAAAATAGCCAGGCAGCAAAGAATGCTCTTATTGAGTCAACTCTTCGCTCGGTTGTAGAGCCCCTTGGACACGAGGTATATAACTACGGTATGTATTCCGCAGATGATAAAGAACAGCTTACCTACGTTCAGATCGGTATCCTTTCTGCAATCCTTCTTAACTCCGGCGCGTGTGATCTCGTGATTACAGGTTGTGGTACAGGTGAGGGCGCAATGCTTGCTTGTAACGCTTTCCCCGGTGTTCTTTGCGGTCACGTTGTTGACCCTACTGATGCATATCAGTTTACTCAGGTTAATAATGGTAACGCCATTTCTATGCCTTTTGCAAAGGGCTGGGGCTGGGGCTGCGAGCTTAACCTCCAGTATGTTTTTGAAAAGCTCTTTGTTTCCGAATGGGGTCTTGGTTACCCTCGTGAAAGAGCAGTTCCTGAGCAGAGAAACAAGAGAATTCTTGATGAGGTTAAAAAGGTAACTCACACAGACCTCGTTTACATTCTTGAAAATCTCGATCGTGAGCTTGTTCTCGGCGCTATCGCAGGTCAGAAGTTTCAGGAATACTTCTTCGCTAACTGCAAGGATGAAAGAATAGCTGATTGCGTAAGAAGCTTACTTGCATAAAAATAAAAAAGAGCAACCGTAAGGTCTGCTCTTTTTCCATAATAGTATAACTAAAAAGTTCTTGATATATTGCATGCTTTGTGATATAATAGTTGTGCTAAAAACACTTAAAAGGAAAAACAAATGGATTTTACAAAAATATTTAAGAAAAGAAAAGCAGAGCCTATAAACACCGCGCTTCAAAGAGAAAGAATGCAGCCAAAAACAATAGAAAAGCTCGAAACCATTGGCAAAATTCTTAAAAATGATCATCCAAGGTTTTTAGGAAACGGCCACATCATTGTTCTTGGCCCGGTTATATGCTTTATTCCTCTTTCCATATTCATGCTTCTTGCATACGGCCCACTGACACTTCTGTTCTGGATCATTCCGGTAATACTGGCGCCCCTGTTCATATATCTTCGTGCAAAGGGTAGTGAGGAGTTATACGGTAGAAGCGACTTTGATCTTGGACTCTTCCATTACAAGAGCTGTAAATCTTATGTAGGTCACGGCAGATATATATATGAAACCGTTCTTAAATCCACAGTTCCATATATTGCCTTTGCATTAGTGATGGGAGCATTGTTCCTTGTTTGGGGCGCTGATTTTTCCGAGGTAAACTACAGACATTTTTATCCTGTTTCTGGACAGCTTGATTATGTTTCTGATGAAGGTGACTATATCGCTTTTGGTATTGTTTCTAATGACGAAAGTTATAATCCCGAAAACGGCGACACCTTGAGCGACACAGTTAAAACAGTTGAATATAGACTGGAAAAATATCCCGAGAGATTTGATAGAAGCTTCTTTGATAATGTAAAGAAAGGCGATACTGTTAGATTCCTCAGCCAAAGAGTTTCCACAGCCGGAAAAAGTACAAAAGATGGTAAACCGGCAGAGATATACAGCATATATTTAGTTGAATCTGATGGTGTAGAGTATTTCGGAGAAAAGGACGTGGAAGCAGGAAAGTCTGCAGAAACTACAAATCTTATAATCGCTCTTTCGGTATTTGCAGTATATGTAGCTGTATGTGGAGTAGCTATCTACTTTGCAAAACAGTATGCCGAGAAAAATGCAGAATATGAAACAATAAATTTACCCGAGCTAGTTTAACACAAAAAAATGAGCCAATCCAAAGCGGATTGGCTCTATAAATTCACAACATATAATTAAGATTCAACATTTGTATCAATGCTCTTGTTGAAAACAAAGAATCTGTCATAGAGGTATTCTGTAACAAAGTTTATCAGCATAGTAAGAGCAAGCACCAAATATTCATTCCAACCAACATTTGCACCTGTTAAAACGTCTGTCCACCAGGTTGAAAGAGGGGTGAACACCACATAGTAGCCTGCAACCTTTAGCATAGCGATTGGAACATTTGCCGCAGAACGGAATGTATATTTCCTATTAAGTGTAAAGTTCCAAAGTACAGAAAGTACAAGCGCAATTAGGTATGAAAACCAATATTCAAGGTGTAAAATCTCATTAAGAAGTGTAAATGATGCTACTTGAATTATTCCTGCGCTGGCAGAGAATAGGGTGAATTTTAATGTTCTAAAAAGTTCTTTTTTGTTCATAAGATTATATCTCCAATACAAAAGGGATGCCCCATTTTATCACACCTATGTCAAAATGTAAATTATATTTACTTAAAATTGAAATACAAAATTAATTTAGTCGGCAAAATTGCATAAAATGTCAATCAAAACATTGTGAAATGTCAACAATTATCGGTGCAAATAACCTGTATTTGATAAAACAAAACTTTTTTAGTAGACAAAATTCTCTTGCAAAAGAATAAAAAATATGTTAGAATATTTATATATCTGCCCGTAGCATAGCTGGATAATGCACAAGACTCCGACTCTTGAGACCGTAGGTTCGAATCCTATCGGGCAGGCCAAAAACGACAAGCTACAACTTGTCGAATTTTTATTTTAAATATATTAACATTTATAACCTTGACTATATGTATAATTTATGCTAAAATATAGCTACTAAAATCTCTAAAAAGGAGGAAAAACTATGAGCCGTATATACGAGCATCTCTCTCCCGAGCTTGCAGAGCGCATAAAGTATGATAGAGAGAACAACTGTCGTCCAAATTTTGCTACAAAAAGCTCCGAAGCCATCCGTCGCGACAATTCATCGGACGGAGAGTCAGCCTGGCGTACTGCATACATTCGCGATGTTGACAAGATAATGCACAGCCCATATTATAACCGCTATACCGATAAGACTCAGGTGTTTTCTTTCATTAAAAATGATGATATAACCCGTCGTGCCCTCCATGTTCAGTACGTTTCCCGTATTGCAAGAACTATCGGCTCGGTGCTTAATCTTAACCTAGATCTTATAGAAGCCATCGCCCTCGGCCATGATATTGGACACACTCCCTTTGGTCACGCAGGCGAGCGCATACTTAGCGAGCTTTACCAGGCAGAAGCAGGTAGATTTTTCAATCACAACGTACACTCTGTTCGTGTTCTTGACGGAATATTCCCCCTAAACCTGACTCTTGACACCCTGAACGGAATTATTGCCCATAACGGTGAGCTTGAAATGAAGGAATATCACCCATCGCCAATGCATAGCTTTGATGCATTTGACAAAATGACCGAGTCTTGCTATGTTGACCAAATGAATATATTAAAAATCATTCCCTCAACTCTTGAAGGCTGCCTTGTTCGTGTCTGTGATATTATCGCCTACCTAGGAAAGGATAGACAGGATGCAAAGCGCGCTGATCTATTAAAGTATGACCACGAGCTTGGTAACGCAGGAATCGGCACTGTAAACCAGGAGATTACAAACAACCTGATGGTAAATATAATAGAACATAGCTATGGTAAACCATATATAATGATGGATGAAGAGCATTACCTTGGCATGAAAAAAGCAAAGAAGACTAACTATGAGCAGATTTACCTTCGCGATCAGGTAAGCAATGTTATTGACCACACAGTAAAGCCTATGATGCAGGAAATGTACTATAAGCTCCTTCGCGACCTGAAGGAAGGAAATAAATCTTCACCAATCTTCACTCATCACATAGACTTCGTAACCAATAATCACTACGCTCCAAATACTCCATATATCGAAACCGAGCCCAACCAGATCGTAGTAGATTACATAGCATCTATGACAGACGATTACTGCGCCGATCTCTATAGCTACCTCTTCCCGAAATCAAATATCGAAATCAACTACAAGGGATATTTTGATTAAAAAAATTAAAACAGCATTTTTATAAATAATAATTTACCAACAGCGCAAAAATAAAGGCTCTCAGTTAATGAGAGCCTTTTAATATATAAAGATTTATTTTTCTCACACATCTGTAACTAAGCCTTAACAAATCTCTTTTTGCTTTTTGTAACAATAGCATTTAATAAAATCGCAAATAGCATTGAACAAGCGAAAACTATAAGTCCGATTATATTCGTATGCAAATTGATGTGTAAGCTTGAGAATAAATGCCTAAACCAAATCAAGAAAAATTCGTGTGAAACGTAAACGTAAATAACCAGGCCTGACAAGTAATCTATCGCCTTGCTTTTTACGTTAACTCCACATAGCATTACTACCAAAGCGAGCGCTACAAAAATCGGCAGGACATATTCCTCAATTGAACGGTAATTAAACACCGCTATAAGAACAATGTTTATTGCGGACAGACCTATTGCTAACAAAATCTTATATTTTTTAACGATTTCAGCAATTTTTTCACTAAATTCGGCGCATATTAATCCAATCGGGAAGCACAGACATCCGCGAAGGAATCTTGTTGATCCGGTTTTATAATTTACAATCGATAATACGGCGATTATTATTAAATCTACAAGTAAGATTGCAATAGCCGTCCATAGTAATCTCTTTTTTGCTTTCTTAAAAATAAAGATAAACAATAAAAACATTAAATAGTAGATAATTAAATCAGCTAAAAAGTATATCCAATGTGATAGTGCTACAAAGCCCGGAAATACAGGTAAATAGAGAACCGAAATAATCGCAGAAAAAGGATTACTAAACCTTCCGCCTGTGACCAGGTATAAGGCAAGATAACATAGGTTGACAACAAACAGAATTGCGTAGGTTTTTGGCAGACGTAATTTTAACAGCTTATTTGAATATTCATCGCCTTTTTTTATAAAGCTGAATCCCACACCAAAACCCGACAGGAAAATAAAACCACCTACGGCAATAGGCCCAAAGGCACTGGATATTACCGAGCCAACAGACGTGGAAACCAAATATAGATGATGGATAAGCACCAATGCTTCAAACACCACCCTTAAAAGGTTAGTATTAGAAAGAGATAAAAGATCGTTTTTGCTACTAACTATTTTCATTTGCCTCTAGTTTTGAACTTTTTATGATTTTTCGGTACTTAAGCAAGGCTTTTTATCAGAAGCTCTTGAAGTTAAAGTGGAGAGCGCACGCATCAAGAAAAATACACCTACGCAAATTGCAATGAATGCAACGTAAACAAGCAACTGAACCAAGCTGAAGGTATAGAAGTCAAATAACTTGAACTTTATATCAAAGAGAGGCGCAACGAAGTCAACTATATTGCTTGTTTCAGCTTTATTGAACATGAATAAATAATTGCAATTCCAATAATCGGCATTGGGACCGCCAAGCTCTTTAATTCCTGTAAAAATGCTGCCTACAAAGTGTACGAATCCAAAGTAAAGTGTAAATCCAACGATAAAATCGAGCACGTGCTTATTCTTAAGCTTTGGGAAAAGGCCAAGAGTTGCGCATAAGATAGGAGCTAAAATTACTACAGTATGCTCGAGTATATAGTGAACGTTCATAACGTAAGCAACGCCATAGGGGGTCGTATCACACAGAACCATAGCGATTATTGCGCCAACGGAGTTTATAACAAGCGTAAAGTGATAAACCCTCTCACTCTTGGTTAAAAGCATTAACAGGATAAAGAAGCCTGCCATATTACAAAGCTGGAAGGGCATTCTGTGAGCCGTAATTTCTCCAACGCAAGTAAACATCTGATTATACTGCATAATAAGGGACAATGCAAGTACTAAAACTAATATGTATCTGTCTTGATATGATTTCTTCTTAAATAATAATGTAAGGAAAATGCCTTCAAGAACAACAGCGCCAACCCAGATTAAATGGAATGGAGTGCCCATCTCAAAGTTATCAAAATTGTTTTCTCCAACGAGAGAATAACCTCCGAAGAGATACTGAGGTGCGTAAATCGGTATAATTGAAAGGAAGAGCATTAAAAATGCACCGAGACCTGTAAATATACCTTTTATATTAGTCTTTTGCTTTAACACGTCAGAGTTGCGCATAACAACAAAGACGATAATCATTAGCTCAATGAAGCTAACTATTCCAAACCAAACGCTTCTGAATATCTCATCTCTCAAAAGTTGCTTTACAGCGTCTGGAAGAAAACGAATTTCTGCGATACCAGCGCCTAAGGGTGAAGTAAAGAATTCAATATTTATGAAATAAACTCCTACGTTTAACAAGCATGCGAGGAGCAGGAAATACCCTGTGATTTTAATGAATACCTTTTTCTTAAAGAATACTGCAACAGGCAGAACCAAGAAGGCAAGGTCGTTGCACCATCTTAATAAAACGATCCATACATTCTCACCGCTTGTATAATGAGAAACATCATCATAGCTTCTCAAAACTAAGCCGTCCGGCAAGAAAAGATTTACAAAGTATAAACACATCCAGATGACAACGGCTGCTTTTGTCAAATTTTCAACTATAGGGTTATCCGACTTATATAGTTTAGAATAATACATCAATAACACAGCTAAAATTAAAATAGTAAAGAATATAATGTAAAACATAACCTTCTCCTAGCCTTACTTTTGTAATAACATTGACAAAAAAGATTTTAAATTTGCTTAACCCTTTTTGACAATTTCCGTTCATATTCTAGCAAATATTCATTAATATTTCAAGTATTTCTCGAAGCGTTTAAGAATTCTTAATAATTGGCGTGCGGCTATACGAATTAATTGTTGGAAGGAATACTCGGTTATATTATTATTTAAAATGAAGGAAAAAAGACGCCTCGTAGTTTTTACGGTGCGCCCTGTACTATATAGGAATATATTACCAAAAAGTCATTATCTTGTAAAAAAACAAAAAAAGCTCCTCGATGTGAGGAGCTTTTAACATATTCAAATTAGTTTGAAATGTAGGGGAGAAGTGCCATCTGGCGAGCTCTCTTGATAGCTGTTGTAAGCTCTCTCTGGTGAAGAGCGCAAGTGCCGGATACACGTCTGGGAAGGATCTTTGCTCTCTCGGAAATGAACTTTCTGAGCTTTGCTACATCCTTGTAATCAATTTCGTTAACCTTATCCTGGCAGAAGATGCAAACTTTCTTTCTTCTGTGGTTCTGGCGGAATGCGGGACGCTGATTTTCGTTTCTTTCCATTTTGGAAAACCTTAAACCTTTCCGACTCACGATTTCTATATTGCTCCTGCCGCAGTGAGCCTAGCGACAGAAGGACGAATTTTTCCCAAATTAGAAGGGAAGGCTGTCGTCGCCTGGGATTTCTTCAAAAGTAGCACTTTCTGTGCTGTTGAAAGTGGGATCGCCATAAGCGGAGGGAGTATAGCTCTGTGAAGCAGGTCTTTCGCCCTGAACACCCTGTGCAGCAGGAGCGCCGAAGCTAACCTCGTCTGCAACAACCTCTGTGGCATATCTCTTCTGACCATTGGTGTCAGTCCAGTTTCTTGTCTGAATGCTACCGCAAATTACAATGCTGGAGCCCTTCTTGAAGTAACGGGAAACAAACTCAGCCTGCTGACGCCATGCAACAATGTTGATGAAATCTACGGACTGCTGACCCTGGTCCTGCTTGGAATAGCGGCGGTTAACACCGATAGAGAAACTACAAACGGAAATACCACTGGTAGTCTGCTTAAGCTCGGGGTCTGCCGTCATATGACCCATAAGTATAACCTTATTTAAGTCTGCCATATTGCTTTACCATTCCTTTCATAGTCTAACAGTGACAATCACTGTCTTAAATCAAAAATTAAGCTTCTGTTGCTTCTTCAACTTCAGCAACTACTTCCTCAGCAACAGGTGCTTCGGGAGCAACCTTCACTTCTTTAGCGAGAGTCATATAACGGATAACACCTTCGGTGATACCAAGTACACGCTCAAGCTCGAGAGGGAAGGTAGGTTCGCTCTTAAAGTTAACAAGCACATAATATCCCTCTGTAACGTAGTTGATAGGATATGCGAGTCTGCGCTTGCCCCACTCGTTAACTGTAACGTCAGTAGCGTTGTCGTTAATGAGAGTTACGAACTTTTCGCAAACAGTCTTGTAATCTTCTTCTGTAAGGTTACCGCTGATTGTGAAGAGAGTTTCGTAAGAACAAATCTTCTTTTCCATCTGAATTTTACCTCCTTTTGGTCTTTGGCCACTCTTCCCGAGTAGCAAGGGGTCGGGCCGATTGGCCCAAACTTCCGAAGCATTATAACATATTTTTCGCCGCTTGTCAATACTTTTTTAAAACCTTTTAAAAATAATTTATTAATATTGATTTTTATGAACAAATGTAGTATAATGAATGTAATGAACACCTAGGAGTAGCGCATGAGGGTAAAAGAAACAGCACCGGCTAAAATAAACCTATATCTTGATGTCATCGGAAAAAGAGAAGATGGTTTTCATAATATAGAAACTGTGATGCAGAGCATCAGTCTCGCAGACGAGCTTGAAATTGAATATAATGATGATGGCATATGTAGAGTTTCGCTTGAAATTATCGGCAATGATTCGCTCTTGGCAGATGATAACAACCTGGTGATACGCGCTGTTAATGCGTATAAGGAAAAACACGCCTTTACCGGTAGCCTCAGTATAACATTGACAAAAAAAATCCCAATTTCCGCCGGACTTGCCGGTGGATCTGCAGATGCCGCTGCAACTCTGCGTGCCTTGAATAAAATTTTTGGTTCTCCCTTATCAAAAGCAGAGCTCAACGATCTTGGAGCAAGTCTTGGAAGTGACATTCCATTTTGTCTTGTAGGTGGCACCGCCTTGTGTTATGGCAGGGGAGAGAAGATGGTGGCCTTAGACGTTGATATGCCCCTCCATTTGGTTTTGGTCAAAACGGACGAATCGGTTTCAACCCCAAAAGCATATAAGCTCCTGGATCAGATATACGATGATTTCAAGCTTCCTCGTGTCGATGATGGAAGAAAAGATGTCTTGGAAAACTTGAAAAATGGACGCTACGACAAGCTTTACAACATATTTGAAACGCCCGTTCTTGCAGAATGTAAAAAGGCGCATCAGGCTATAAAAAGGCTTACTGCCCTAGGCGCCGGTGTGACACTTATGAGCGGAAGCGGACCTTCTGTGTTTGGAATATTCAAGGATGAAATATCAGCTAAAAGTGCCGTAGATATTTTGTCGCAGGAAGCACCGTTTGTCTGTTATGCAAAAAATAACACGTAATTTTGTAAATAATTACTGACAAAACAGCATATAAATAGGAGAAAAACTAGTGTTACTAAATTATCAGAGAAAACTAAAAGGAAAAAGAATAGGCGTAGTATTTGGTTCTTTCGCGCCTCTCCACCAAGGACACCTCGACCTGATAATGAGAGCAAAGAAAGAAAATGACGGAGCCATTGTTTTGGTATGTGGATTTACCGGAGATAAGGGTGATCCTCGTCTTCCTGTTAATAAACGCTATCGCTATACAAGAGAATTCTTTAAGGACGACGACCTTGTAGCGGTGTATTCTATCGATGATGGCGAGTTAGGCATAGCTCTATATCCTGACGGATGGGAAGGTTGGCTCGAGGAGGCAAAAAGAATATGGGACATTGCTGTTGAAGATCCATCCGCTGAAAGAGTGTGGTATGTAGGTGAGCCCGATTATCACCAGGGACTTATGGAGCGAGGCGAAAAATCCGTTTACATAAACCGATCTGAAAATTATATATCAGGAACTATGATTCGTTCAAATCCGCTCAGACATTGGAATAAGATTGCTATGACCTTCCGTCGTTCCTTCTGTCACAACGTTTTGATTGTTGGTACAGCATCTGAAGGCAAAAGTACTCTCACCGCGGATCTCGGAAAATATTTCGGCGCTCCGTACAGCCACGAGTGGGCTAGGGACTATATACGTGAAAACGCTATTTCGGATTGGGAGTTTGACTCAACCGATTTTATGGCATTTCTTGAAGGGCAGTATCAGCTTAACAGATCGATGATAAATGCCTACCACAACCGTGGCGTGTTTTTTGCCGATAGCGATGCACTCACAACAAAGATGTATGCCGAGCAGTATGCAAAAGAGGATTGTTGCGTCCTAACTCCTGAGGAATATTCTCGTGTTGCCACAATGGCAGAGGAATACGCAAGAAAAAGCCGTTGGGATAAAATATATTTGCTTCGTCCAAGAGGTAAGTTCGTTGATGATAACGAGCGCTTTATGCTTCACTCCGATATGGCGTCCAGAGAGAGAATGTATGAAAGCTTGGTGGCAAGTATCAAAAAGAGTGGTAACTGGGAAAAGGTGACTATCCTTGACGGTAGCTATATAGAAAACTTTGAGACTATTGTTGCCGATGTAAAAAAGGTATTGAACTATGAAGAAAATTAGCACTTGGCTAAAAAATGAGCTTTGGGTTGGCTACTCTGTTTTTGAAAAAGTCTTTCTTGTAAGTATGCTTGCCCTGCAAATAGCAGTGTTCATCATATCACCCGACACCCCTGTTGCTATCATTTCGGGAATTTCGGGCGTTATCTCTGTGGTGCTTTGTGCCAAGGGTAAAATAAGCTTTTACTACATTGGATTTGTTCAGACCATTTCATATCTTTACCTGTCCTGGACGAACAAGCTTTACGGTGAGGTGATAGAAAATATCTTCTATCTTGTAACAATGATTTGGGGTATCTTCCTTTGGAAGAAAAATATGCAGAAAAACGAGGACGGCACCTCTGATGTTAAAGCAAAGAAGTTTACCATTGTTCAGTGGCTCCTCTCGGTTATTCTTACCATTGTTGCTACTTATTTTGTTGGTCTTTGGCTTGAGAGCATTGGCAGTAACGAAGCATACCTTGACGCTGCTACAAACGTAATGTCCATCTTCGCCCAGCTTCTTATGATTTGGCGTTTCCGCGAGCAATGGATCTGGTGGATTGTCATTGACATTATCTGCGTGGTTATGTGGGCACGCATAGGTAACTGGTCTATGGTGGCAATGTACATTTCCTGGATAATTAATGCTGCTTACGGATGGTTTAATTGGAGTAAGCTTAATAAGGTTCAAAGGGAAACAACTGCTTTAATGTCGAAAAATGTAAAATAAAGTTTTCATTTATGCAGTTTTTTCACAAATAACGCAACGGCAGAGAAACAAACGCTCTGTCGTTTTTCTTATATTATCGTCTCCGTAATCCAAAAGAAGCAAACACAAAAAATGGCATAAATTCACAAAAAATTAATATATTAAACGGCTAAAGGTCTTGCATTAATTTTTATATTATGCTATAATATATGTAAAGTATAATTATAATGGGAGGTATGGCCATTTGAAGTCAGTTTTGTTGAGTAAATTAAAGGAGTCTGCTGTATCGGTGCTTCCGGTTGTCGGCATTGTTTTTCTCCTGTATTTGGTGAAAATAGTCACCTTTGAAACCTTTGAGATCGTAGCATTTTTAATCTCTGCCGCGTTTTTGATTTTGGGAATCAGCTTATTTAATCTTGGTGCCGATATATCTATGACACCTATGGGAGAGCAGGTGGGTTCCGGCCTTACAAGACTTAAGAAAATGTCCATTCTTCTTGTGGTAGCATTTGCTATGGGTATTCTTATTACAGTAGCAGAGCCCGATCTTACCGTTCTTGCAGAGCAGGTGTCAGATATTGGTATCAAGCCACTCACTCTTATTTTGACTGTAGGTGTAGGAGTAGGAATTTTTCTTCTGATCGGTGTTATTAAAATTGTAACACACAAGCCCGTTTCGTCGTTGCTTATGTACTCGTACATGCTTCTCTTTATGTTTACGTCTCTCCTTGTAGTAGGCAGCGAAAACGGAGTATCTCTTGTTCCTCTTGCATTTGATTCGGGAGGAGTAACAACAGGTCCTATTACCGTACCGTTTATTATGGCCCTTGGCGTTGGTATTGCAGCTACGATAGGTGGTAAAAATGCAAATGAAAACTCTTTCGGTCTTATCGCTCTTTGTTCCGTTGGACCAATGCTTGCCGTTCTTATACTTGGATGTCTTTCCAGCGGTGAGATAGGGATGTTCAAAACAGATCAATACGCCAGCACCATTGATCCTCAAAACATGGGAGCTACTTGGAAGCATATAGGCGAGGTCGTTTTGGACACATCGAAGGATGTATTTATAGCTCTCGGGCTTATAGTTGCATTTTTCTTCATTCTCCAGTTTGTTTGCTTGAAGCTTCCTAAAAACAAGCTTATCCAGATCGGTATTGGTATCGGTTATACATTTGTTGGTCTTGTTATCTTCCTTTCCGCAGTACATATTGGATTTATGCCTGTTGGATACAAGCTCGGTATGGAAATTTCAAATAATAAAGTTCTGGCAATAATCTTCGCGCTGGTAATAGGTATGGTAGTAGTCCTTGCCGAGCCTGCAGTTCACGTGCTTAATAAGCAGGTTGAAGATATTACCGAGGGCAGCGTTTCTAAAAAGTCCATGATGATAGCCCTCTCTGTGGGTGTTGGTCTTTCCATAGGTCTTTCTATTCTTCGCATTGTTTTCCAGTTCAGCGTTCTTTATTACCTGATTCCGGGCTACCTTATCTCTATTGGTCTTTCATTCTTCGTTCCCGGACTTTATACCGCTATTGCCTTTGACTCCGGTGGAGTAGCAAGCGGTCCGCTTACATCAACATTTATTCTCCCATTTGCAATCGGCGTTTGCTGTGGTATTAACGGAGAAGATGCAAGCCGCGTTCTCACCGATGCCTTTGGCACAGTTGCAATGGTTGCAATGGCACCCCTTATCACAATTCAGCTTCTCGGATTCAGATCTGTTCTTACAGCCCATATTCAAAAGCGTGTGGCAATGGCACGTATTCTGGCAGCAGACGACGAGCAAATCATCGACTTTATGTAATGAAAGGAGAGCGTTATGTCAAAAAAATATTCAGTAAAAAAAGCAAAGCGTGAAGTTGGCACATCAATGTCCGCGCCTGATAAAATGCAGCTCCTTTTCACAGTTGTAAATAGAAGCAAGACAGAGTTTTACATAGATCTTCTCGGAAATTTTGAGGTGAATTTACAGATGGTGTTGAATGCACACGGCACTGCCGCTGAAAAGCATCTCGAGCTTCTTGGTCTTACTGATTCTGATCGTTCTGTTATCATCAGCGCCATTCGTAAGGATAGAGTAAAGGATGCATTATCAGCCCTTGAGGAAAAATTCAAAACCGTAAGAGGTGGCAAGGGTATTGCATATACCGTACCAATGAAAAGTACAATTGGCGTAGCCATATATCAGTTTTTATCCAACAAAAAGTGAGGTAAATGAAATGAGTAATTACGAATACGAAGTGATATTTTGCATAATTAACGCTGGTTACAGCGAAGAGGTTATGGAGGCTGCCAGAAACCTTGGATGTCGTGGAGGAACTGTTATTAAGGCGAGGGGAACTGCAAATCCCGAATCTGAAAAGTTCTTTAATATTCCAATCCAGCCAGAAAAAGAAATTGTAATGATGGTAGTTAAATCAGCTATTAAAAATGAAATATTACACGCTCTTTACAAAACGGTTGGCCTTAACACCGCGGGACAGGGAATAGCCTTTTCTATGCCTGTTGAAGATGTTGTCGGTCTTGCGCCGGACATTGCCGCAGCTGTAAAACCTGAAGAAAATTCTGAAGAAAAAACAGAAGAATAATCACAAAAAGTGCATATTAAACTTGAAAAACTCCCAAGCATAAAACTTGGGAGTTTTGTTATCAGTTATTTTCTGCTGCATGGGATTTGCTGTATCGTAAAGGGGAGATTCCGTACGCCTTCTTGAATTTGTCGGAGAAGTAGTTGGAGTCATTAAAGCCACAGCTGTACGCTATTTCCGAAATGCTCATTTTATTAGAACTTTTCAGGAGTTGTTCTGCGTGTTGGAGCCTTACAAGGGTTAGATATTCGTTAAATCCGAATCCGGTGTGTTTCTTAAATGTGCGTGATAGATGCTCCTGACTTATGAAGTAATCTCTTGCAACCTGGGTAAGATTTATAGGCATGCTGAAGTTTTCCTTAACATAAGAAACGACCTCTTCTATCATATTGTTTTTTCTTCTTAAGTCTTTAATAATGCTCTTGGTTCTTGCAAAGGTGCAAAAAATCATATTAAGCGTGCTTTGAATCATCTCTCGTGAAAATTGGTCGGGATCATTATATTCTTTTTCGAGCCTTTTGTAAATGTTGTAGAAATCCTTATTTATAAATGTTCCACGATATAGATAAAGAATGGATGAGAGAGAGTTTTTTACCGTTTCAGGAACAAGATTTTCAGAGCATTCGATAAGTATTCTTGTGTGTTCTGAGCTGATGTAGTTGGTTCTGTGAATTACTCCGCTTGGAATAAGAACAATATCTCCGGCATAAACCTCATAGATTTTATCGTCTATGAAATAGTTGCAGTTTCCGCTCATCATGTAGTATATTTCGTAAAAGTCGTGATAATGGTGAGAATGCATACTATCGCCAAAGTTTGTCGTAACATTTAGCGTGAATCTTGTATCCTCAGGAAAAATGTTATGGGGCATAATAAAAACCTCGTTTTTTAAGATAAAAGGAGAGCAAAATACAGCTCCGTATCTCCATTTTACTATATAATAACATAAAACATCAAAAAAATCAAGATTTCTTTTGAAAAAAATAGTTTACAAGTCAAAGAAATTAAGGTTTTTGACCATAAAAAAATATATAATTATTATGAAGTAATATTAAAAAATTTTTAGGAGGATTTTTTGGTTATGAATTTTACTAAGACTTTGAGACCTGAGAGAGTTATTCAGTTTGGTGAAGGTGGCTTCCTTCGTGGTTTTGTAGACTGGATGCTCCAAAAGGTAAATGAGAATTCTGATTTCAATGGTAGTGTTGTTGTGGTTCAGCCTATCGAGCAGGGACTCTGCGATATGCTTTCCGCGCAGGACTGCGTTTATACACATGTTATTAGAGGCGTTGAAGGTGTAGATGCAAAGGTTGTTGACGTTATCTCCAGATGTGTTAAGCCTTATGAAGATTTCGCGGGATATCTTGCACTTGCAGAAAATCCTGATTTCAGATTCGTTGTTTCCAACACAACAGAGTCCGGCATCGTTTTCTCCGCTGATGATAAAATTACTGATGCACCTCCAAAGACATTCCCCGCAAAGGTAACTCTTCTTCTTAAGAGAAGACACGAGCTTGGTCTTGGTGGATTCATCTTCCTTCCTTGTGAGCTTATTGATAGAAACGGTGATAACTTAAAGAAGTGCGTTCTTCAGTATGCTGACCTTTGGAATCTTGGTGATGATTTCAAGAGATTTGTAAACGAAGAAAACGTATTTACCAATACTCTTGTTGACCGTATCAATACAGGCTATCCTCGCGGTGAGGACCTCGGCCTTGGTTATGAAGATAAGATGGTTAATACATCTGAGTTCTTCCACCTTTGGGTAATTGAGACAGATCATGATCTTGATAGAGAGCTTCCTTTCTCCTCCACAGATCTCAATGTTATCATTACTCCCGATAAGCTTGAAATGTATAGAACAAGAAAGGTTAGAATCCTTAATGGTGCACATACATCTCTTGTTCCTTATGCTCTTCTTTCCGGTCTTGATACAGTTAAGTCCTGTATTGATGATCCTACAATGAATGCTCACCTTCGTAAGTGCGTTTTTGAGGAGATTGTTCCTACACTTGATCTTCCAAAGGACGAGCTTCTCGCTTATGCAAACAGCGTAGTAGAGCGCTTTGGCAATCCTTATATAAAGCATTATCTTTCCGCAATTGCCCTCAACTCCGTATCCAAGTTTAAGGTAAGAGTTCTTCCTTCTATCCTTGAGTACATAAAGAGATTCAATAAAATGCCCGAAACACTCCTCTTTGCCTTTGCAAAGCTCCTTGACTTCTACAAGACAGATATGACTCAGGACGATCCTGATGTTTGCGCATTTATGAAGTCCCACAATACAAGAGAGATCCTTGCAAATGACAAGCTTTGGGGTCAGGATCTTACCCACCTTGCAGATGAGGTAGAAAAGTATGTTAATAAATAAGCTTGATAACGTTGACATCAACCTTGCCGACGGACATAAATATGCTCTCCGAGATATAAAAAACGGCGAGAATATCATAAAATACGGAAATCCCATTGGACACGCTATCTGCGATATAAAGGCAGGCGAGCACGTACATACTCATAACACAAAGACAAATCTTTCCGGTAACCTTGAATATTCATACGATCCTCATTTCTATGAAATGGAAAAGGCAACCGAAGAGCGTTATTTTATGGGCTATGTTCGTGAGAATGGTGATGTAGGCATCCGTAATGAAATTTGGATCGTTAACACAGTTGGCTGCGTAAACAAGATTGCGCAAAAGCTCTCTGAAATTACCGGTGCAAAGTATTTCCCCCATCCATTTGGATGCTCCCAGCTTGGCGATGACCAATCTATTACCCAGAAGATTCTTTCCGGTATGGTACACCATCCCAATGCAGCAGGTGTATTGGTTCTTGGACTTGGATGTGAGAACAACAACATTGATGTATTCAAGCAGCATATCGGAGAATATAACCCCAAGAGAGTAAAATTCCTTAATACACAGGATGTTGATGATGATATCGAGGCAGGTGTAGCCCTTATTCGCGAGCTTCAGGAGTATGCCGCTACCTTTGAGAGAGTAAAGCTTCCTGTATCTGCACTTCGTGTAGGTCTTAAGTGTGGTGGCTCTGATGGTTATAGTGGCATTACTGCAAACCCACTTGTTGGTAGATTCTCTGATAAGCTTATCAGCCACGGTGGTAGCACCGTCCTTACTGAAGTTCCCGAAATGTTTGGTGCAGAGCACCTCCTTATGCAGAGATGCGAGAGTGAGGAAATCTTCAACAAAACCGTCTCTCTCATAAATGATTTTAAGGATTACTACACAAGACACAATCAGGTTATATACGAAAACCCCTCTCCCGGAAATAAGAAGGGTGGTATCACAACTCTTGAGGAAAAATCTCTTGGTTGTGTACAAAAGGGTGGTCTTTCAAAGGTAGTTGATGTTCTTGATTACGGTGACAGACTTTCTAAAAACGGTCTCTCTCTTCTTAACGGCCCCGGAAATGATATCGTTGCTATAACAAACCTTATGGCGGCAGGCGTACATATCATTCTCTTTACCACAGGTAGAGGAACTCCCGTAGGAGCGCCCGTTCCTACCGTTAAGATTGCTACTAACCACGGTCTTGCAGAAAGAAAGTCTAATTGGATCGACTTTGACGCATCACCAATTCTTGATGGCAATCCTCTTACAGACGAGCTCTTTGACTATGTAGTGAGCGTAGCTAACGGAGCAGAAACTAAAAATGAAATCAACAACTACAGAGAAATTTCAATATTTAAGGATGGTGTAACACTATGAAAACATTTGTTAATGATACATTTATGCTTAAGAGCGAGCCTGCAAGAAAGCTCTATGATATGGTAAAGGATCTTCCTATCATCGACTATCATTGCCACCTTTCTCCAAAGCAGATTGCAGAGAACTATCAGTTCAAGAACGCCTTTGACCTCTTCCTTGGCGGTGACCATTACAAATGGCGTCAGATGAGATCAAATGGTGTAAGCGAAAACTATATCACAGGAGATGCAGATGATTACAAAAAGTTCTGCGAGTTTGCAAGAACACTTCCCCTCCTCGTTGGTAACCCCCTTTACCACTGGACCCATCTCGAGCTAAAGAGATATTTCGATATTGACGAGGTTCTCAATGAGGAATCCTGCGAGAGAATCTGGAACAGATGTAATGAGCTTCTTGCAAAGCCAGAGTTCCGCGCACAGGAGCTTATCAAGAGATCTAACGTTGAAGTAGTTTGCACAACAGACGATCCTGCAGATACCCTTGAGTATCACGAGCAGCTTGTAGATTTCCAGACAAAGGTTCTTCCTACATTCCGTCCTGATAAGGCTGTTGAAATCGGCAAGGAAACATTCCTTCCTTATCTCGAGTCTGTTGAGATCAAAACATACGATGAGCTTGTTGCTTGGATGAGAGAAAGAATCTCTTACTTCAACGATCACGGCTGCCGTCTTTCTGACCACGCTCTTGAGTACGTTCCATTTGCAGAGGGTGACGCAAAGGCTGCTTTCGATAAGAGAATCGCAGGCGAAGAGCTTACAAAGGCAGAAATCGACGCATTCAAAACAGCAATGCTTAAGGTTTGTGCAGAAGAGTACACAAGATTTGGCTGGTCTATGCAGCTTCACATTGGTGCGCTTCGTAACAACAACCAGAAGATGTATAATAAGCTTGGCGCAGATACCGGCTTTGACTCTATAAACGACCTTTGCATCGCAGAGGATCTTGCAAAGTTCCTCAACCACCTTGAAGTAGCAGATGCACTTCCAAAGACAATCCTCTATACACTCAATCCAAAGGATAACTACGTTCTCGGCACAATGCTTGGATGTTTCCAGTCCGAGATTACTCCCGGTAAGATTCAGTTTGGTTCAGGCTGGTGGTTCAACGATCAGCGCGATGGTATGGAAGCACAGATGCAGGCACTTGCAAACCTTGGTATGCTTGCTAACTTCGTTGGTATGCTTACAGACTCTCGTAGCTTCGTTTCCTATCCCCGCCACGAGTATTTCCGCAGAATTATGTGTAACCTCATCGGTAAATGGGTAGACGAGGGTGAATATCCCGAGGATTACGAAACACTCAAGAAAATTGTTCAGGGTATCGCATACTACAACGCAAAAAGATACTTCAATTTCTAATATATGCCAATAATTATTTACAAAATAGCTGGTATTTTATGAGTTTATGCACGTATTTCATTTTGCATTTGTTATACATACCAGCTTATTTTGAAAGGAAAAAACAATGAAAAAAACAATATTTATCCTATTTATTGTCCTCTGTATTGTCGGAGGAGTGTATGGATATCTTTACTTTAACGGACTTTCGGGTCAGCACGTTTATGAAGCACCTCGAGACGGAGAAGTAAAAATTGCCTGCGTAGGCGACAGCGTAACCTATGGCCACGGAGTTTCAGGTTGGGTTTCTAATAACTATCCAAAGCAGCTTGACACTCTTTTAGGTGAAGGTTACTGCGTTAATAACTACGGTCACAGCGGTGCAACCGTTCAGGCAACAGGTAACAAGCCATACATCACTTTTAGCGAGTATGAGGATAGCCTTGCTTTTGATGCAGATATAATTATCTTCATGATGGGATCCAACGATTCCAAACCACAAAACTGGAAGGGAGCAGATGCGTTCCGTCAGCAGTATTTGCAGCGACTTAACGAGTACAAGGCAAACAACTCAGACATCCGCATAATCCTTGCAACACCACCGGTAGCCATTTATCCTAATGGAAAAACCGAGGGGCTTACAAATTATGATATCGACCCCGCCATTGTAAGCCAAATCGCAGACATTGTTCGTGACATTGCTAATACCGAAGGATATGAGCTGATAGATATTCACGCTCTCACAACAGGTCATCCCGAACTGTTCCTCTCCGACAATGTACACCCCAACAACAATGGTGCAACATTCCTTGCAAATACATTTTATAACTACCTTGTGGCAAATCCATAATATAAACTAAAGCTTAACAATAAAAAACAGAGTCAGGCGCTAGATTCAGCACTCGGCTCTGTTCTTTTTTTATAAATTTGTTAACTTTAAAATATTGTGGTACTCGTTCATACTATAAAATCTTTGATAAAAAAGCCTATCGGTATCAAGTATTACTTCCTCGCTGATGTTGTTGAGCTGAAAAACTATATCCTCAAGCTTATTTTTGGCTTCTTCAGAAAAGCCGTTGATATTATAGTAGGACAGAGTAATGTGTGGCGTAAGAGGATATTCTGCCCGCTTTATATTGTCAATAATGTGGTAAAGGCGCATAAGCTTGTTAAATTCGTTTTCATCCTTCGGCACAAGACCAAGAACAAGGCTTGTATTCACCATATTGAAAATAAAGCTGGTACTCATTTTGATTTTTTCTTTTTTTATTAAATCAGGGATTGCCTCTATCCTATTAAAGTTGCTCTCCATTTCATCGGTAATACTGTCACGGTCAGGTGAGTTAGATAGATCGTGGAGAGTCATATGCAAGGTTTTTGGATCCAGCCTTTCCGAAAAGCATTCAGGAACCAAATTGTAAATTTTAGAAAAAATACTGTTTATGCGCTCCTTTGTATGGTCGTCCAGTTCAAAAACAACAGTATCGCCAAAGAAGCTCTTTAATTTGTTGTTTTCGTCAATCTTGTATGCGAGAGAAGGGCGTCCCTTAAAATAACTTTTTCCCAAATCAAGATTTCGCTTTTCAAAAACAGAAATTCTATTCAAAAACTCTTGATAATTTTCCCTCATCTAAAAAAACTCCCAATTACACGCTTTTTGCAAACAATTGTTTTCAAATATCCGCATTAAATGATTTCAACCCCAGCCTTGAATCCGCTTTCGTATTCGGAAAGCAAGGTCATAAGATCTGCTATCTTATCTCTGATCTCAACGCCCAAATCCGTATCTCTGATTCTTATCTTGTCATTGACCTGGTCAAAAACAACAGTATCGCTGATAATATCTGCATTGTTTTTAATAGCATCACGATACCCGTTAAACGATCCGTGAGCGCAAAGTCGCATACCATCAGAGCTGTAAATTAGAGTATATCCCCCAATGCCCGTCTGCGAGTGATAAGCCTTGCAGAAACCGCCGTCAATAACAATAAGCTTTCCACCTGCTTTAAGTGGCGCCTCACCCTTTTTTGACTTGATTGGAATATGTCCGTTTATGATGTGCGATCCAACTCCATCAAGACCAAATTCCTTGAGAATTTTCTCGGCAATTCGCTTATTATTCCACGAATCATAGTAGGTGTTCTTTGGCTCGATCCAAGTTTTTTCATCCGAAATATACTGTCGCTCGAATGTAGCAATCTTCTTTCTTGCACATAGTGGAGAATCCTTGCCGCACCACAAGAACCAAAGAATATCCTTGCCGATCTGCCTTTCGGCGCTACCTTCTTTAGCAAAGTATCCAAGCCTTGCCGCCTTATCAGCCGCATCCATCAGCTCGCGACCGCTCTTTCCGCCAAAAGCATCAAGAGTCATAAAGCTTCCGTCTTCGTTAAGCGGAATACAGCCGTGGAACAGAAGATTTCTATTATAAACGGTGTACATACCACCCTTTCGGAAGAGGAGTCTTACATGTCTTGCCAGCTTTTCCGATCTCATAAAGGCGTGCTTCAGGTATTTCATAACCTCTGTCTCACCATCTGTGAGCTTATAGGGGTCATTTATATCAAGGGTAGGGAAGTTTCGATCACGAAGCTCATATTTATCCTCGCCAATTTTCACAGCACCCCGATCAAGATCTATCTTGTCGAGCAGAAGTCTATCTTCCATATGGAATTCAGGGTGTCTTTTAATAACCTGCCCCTCAAGCTTATGCTGAATTATGCTGATGGCTTTATGCATTCTTGCGATAAGAACGTCGTCGTCACCGCCGAAAGCATCGCCACCAAAGTTTCCCTTTGGCATAAAAATACTAACGTCTGAATCCTTGTAAACCTCACTTGCAAAAAGCGCCAGTGGACGAAGGGAAATACCATACCCAATCTCAATAACGTCCAGGTTTTTATATGTCATGGAGTTGTTTATAACGGTAGCAATTGCCGTTCTTGATCCTGATGCCGCGCTCATCCAAAGAATATCGTGGTTACCCCACTGAATATCGAGAGATTCCTCTCTCTCCAGCTCATCCATAATAATGTCGGCTCTCGGCCCTCTGTCAAAAATATCGCCAACGATGTGTAAATGCTCAACAACAAGCTTTTTGATTCCCGAAGCCACAGCCGAAATAAATCTATCTGCCGCATCAAGTCTTATGATAGTCTTGATAATATTATCGTAGTAATTGCCCTTGTGCTTTTCCTCGTTATCGGTGCTCATAAGCTCGTCGATAATATGCTCATATCCACCTGCAGCCTTTTCCAAGCGGCTCTTTACCTTTGAGCGTGTGTACTTTGCGCTAACAGCTCTGCAAACCTCGATCAATCTGCCAATCGTTTGAACGTACCATTCCTCTGTGATAGCGCCACCCTCACGCAGCTCACCCAGCTTTTCCTCCGGATAATAAATAAGGGTAGAAAGCTCTGCACGCTCCCCATCGCTCATACTGTCGCCAAAAAGAATGTCAACCTTTCTGCGAATAGCGCCGGAAGCATTTCTACGAATATGCAAAAAAGCCTCATGCTCACCGTGAATATCGCTGAGGAAATGCTCCGTGCCCTTAGGCAAATTAAGAATAGCGCTGAGCTTAATAATCTCGCTCTCAACAGCGCCTCTGGTGGGATAGCGTCTGCTTAATTCCAAAAGATACTTTCTCTCGCTCATAACCATCGCCTTTCTGTGTTTTTGACTTATATTTTAATTATATCACTTAAAAAAATAATTGTCAAATAAAATTTTACTCCTACAGTCAATATGATTTCCTCTTTCCC
>JAZKZW010000078.1:0-35278 GCA_045612865.1 Eubacteriales bacterium | reverse complement strand
ATAGCGTAGCTTCCGTCATCGGAGAGCTTATACTGAACCTCGGGAGATGGAAGAACCTTTGCACCGCAGAGAGTACAGTTTCCGTCATCGCCCTCGGTATGGCTTTCCTTTTTGCTGGGACCGTCACACATCTTGCATTTGTGCCAATGATCGTATTCGTCTGATACGTATTCGTCCCTATAGTTGTGGGCTATTAAACTCTTATGGTAAGAAAGCTCAACCCAACCGCAATTCTTGCAGGTAACCTTATCATAGCCAAGCTCCGTGCATGTGGAATGTACTACGGTTTTTGAAAGATTATGAGTAAGAACGTTCAAATACTGTTCTTGATAGTCGCAGTTTTTGCAGCTTTTGATGTAGAGTTTATCTAGGCAGTTGGTAACACCCTCTTGCTCAACGTACGTAAGCTGCCCTAAATCATGGTCTGTGAGAGGGAGCGCTTCGCTTTCCATAATTTTTCCACATTCGATACACTTTTTTACCTTTAGTCCTTCTTCAACGCAGGTCGCCTCGCGCTGAACAGTCCATTCTCCTGCCACGCATTTATGAAATGGATTGCATGAGTTGAGTACGAGTAAAGTGGAAATACAGACTAATAAAATTATAAATAATCTTTTCATAAGTTGCCTCCTATCTTTATTTCCATATTTATTGTACCATAATAAAATCAGCAATGCAATAACATTAATAAATCCAAATTGTAAATTTTGGGGCCACCATGAGAAAAATCACGGTAACCCCTATAATTATTAAGTTAAAATACCGATTAGAAGAATGTTTTTTCTTCCATAAGCTCGGGATGCTCTTTAATATACTTGGACCACTTGATGTAGCCGTAAGTTGTGTTTGTAAGGTATCCAACCTTGAGAGGAAGGAGCGCCCACTGACCTGCAAGAATGTTGATGATCATCTCAAAGATAGAGCAGATGTACCAAGCAATCCACTGCTCACGGAAGCGGAAGAGAATTGCAAGACCGTTAACAATACCAACAGCAGATGCACAAGCGTCAATGTAGCCAACTATATTAGCAATTGTGTCGTTTCCACCGAAGAGGTCTGTTGCAATATCAAGGCCGGACATGAAGTAACCAACAACGATTGTCCACACTACGATACCGACAATAATGAGAACTTCCTGCCAACCCTTAAGAGTTCTAACCTTGGTAAGCTCCTCGTCGTCTGTATCCTTCTTCTTGTTCCAGTTAATGAAGCTTGCGATGTCGCAGGGAAGCCAGAAGAAGAGGGTAACTGCCATAGTAGCAAATCTGTAAGCAAGAACGATGCAGCAAAGAATCTCAACAATCTCAACAAACACGGAAACGATGAAGTTCCACTTTGACTGCTTGGAAATAAGAAGCTCGCAAAGGATGTTGAGGAATGTATCAGCAAGGTAAAGGGCCATGATCCAAATACCGTTAATACCGTTAAGTCCTTCTTCGGGAACGATAATAGAAATAACTGCAGAAAGGATCATAATGCCGAGGAACCAGGACTTTTCGTAAAGAGTGAAGTGCTTGCCGAAGAAGTACATAATTCCAATTGCGATAGCAACAAGCGCAAATGCAAGAGCTACGATAAATGTGTAATCAGCCTCGTCTGCATATACGTCTTTTACAGCATCGTAGATTTCTTTTTCGGTAGCCACTCTGTGGTAGAGGATAACATGATCGCCATTGTCCTCTGTGTATGCATAACCGTCAATAACAAAATATTCTTCGCCATCGATAACTATTGTTTCGGCATTTTCTTCAAATGTTTCAAGAATATTTGCCCATTCTGCATATGTAAGCTTGATGATGGAACTGTGTTCTTCGTCTGTAGTCATAAACTCAATGTCACATTTTTTGTTTTCCCCTTCGGAATATTCATCACTGGCGGTAAGAATTGCAAGTTTAACAGTTTCTTCACTGCGTGTATAATCGCCAACAGGCTGACTTACCTGCACAATGCCAACTATAGTTAGCGTGAGAGCTGTAATGACGGTTGCAATAATGGAAATAAGACCAATAAGCTTAACTGTCTTTTTGTGTTCTGTGAGAAAGGCATCAACCTTTGCCCACCAAGCCTTAATAGGCTCAAAATTAATCTTTTTCATTTTTTTAACTCCATAAAAATTTTATTTGCCAAAGGCGAGCTGCGCTCGCAATTTTTCCCACTTTGGCGCTGGGGGGTTCTTCAATTTTCGCTCTGGGAACTTCGCCGGGCACAGACTTCACCTCTTTCTTTTTATAGGTTTTGTTTTTTGTAAAAAAATAGCCGACATTGCTAAAAAGCAAGTCGGCATAAAATATCAAGCTTTAATGTTTGATCTGATCATCCTGCCGATCTCTTCTGCTAATTCAGAAGGATCCTTTCTCTTTCCGGTGAGAAGCCAAATGTACAGACAAGTAGCAACACCGCCCGTAAACATAGCGGCAACAGTTTCAACAGGTGCATCAAGGCGCATACCTGCGGCAACACTTTTCTCAAGCCTCTCCTTTGTATCATGATAATTCTGCTCTGTAATGATGTTCATCATGGTGGGGAAAAGATCACTCTTCAATATATTGTGCATCAAAATTTCATGCTGGTTGAGGAAGGAGATGGCCCTTTTTACATATTCGATGTAGTATTCCGGTGTTGTGTCAGGCTTTTCGCTTTGCCAGAAGTCGGCGTCGAACTGGTCGCGCAATGATCTTGTAAAGCATGCGAGGAAATGAAACTTGTCGGTATAGTGCTTATAGAATGTTGCTCGTCTTATCTCAGCACGTTCACAAAGCTCGTTAATAGTAATTTCCTCAAAATATTTCTCCTGCAAAAGCTCAATAAATGATTCTGCAAGTGCTTTTTTTGTCTTTCTGACTCTTAAATCCTCTTTCATAATTTTATATCTCCAACTTTAATTATACTTTAAATAGCTTGCGCTAACGCCACAAACATATACATTTTACAAGATTTGTTAAAAAATGTCAATACCTTTCGAATAAAAAGTTAAAAAAATTGATATTTTTAATAATACATATGTAAAAGAAGTCAAAATATTTGTATTTTTGTTGTTTTTGAAATAATCCTGTTTATTGCTCTTTTTTTGAAAATTATCATCATTTGTACTTGAAAAAGACATATTTAAGTAGTATAATTATTTATTATGTAAGTTATATACATTATTTCTTATATTAAGGTAATATCACTCGGCCCTGCAAAATGGGCGGAAATGGAGATAAAAATGTTAGAAACAAGATTACTTGAGGAAATTCTTGGCGTTGCTACCTCAACGGGTGCGGATTTTGCCGAGGTTTATTGGGAGCTTACTAGAAACGGCACTATAACGCTCCTCAGCGAAAAGATTGACGCTATTTCAGATAACACGGTTTCGGGCGTGGGCATTCGTGCCTTTCTTGGAACAAGAACAGTTTATGGTTCTACCTCCGACCTATCTCGTGAGGGACTTATCAGATGTGCAAGATCCGTTGCCGAAGCTATGGGCGAGGGCAGAGCGGAGATGAATATTGTTCTTAAGCCCACTTATGTAAATGATATTCATCCTGTAAGGGTTAATCCTATAACATCCGATGTTAAAGCAAAATGCGACCTTCTTCGCGCGGCAACATCTGCGGCAAGAGCCTATGATCCTCGCATTGTTCAGTCTGTTGGTAATCTGTTAATGGTTGATCATACAATTCAGATTGCAAATACCGAGGGACTTCTTAAAACAGATAGACATGTTCGTACCAGAATGGCTGTTTCGGCTGTTGCATCCTCGGGAACGGAAAATCAGAACGGCTCCTGCTCACCGGGACGTGGTATGGGACTTGAGGTATTTGAGCTCTTCCCACCGGAGGAAATTGGTAAAACCGCCGCGGCGCAGGCTATTACAAACCTTGAGGCAGATTATTGCCCTGCGGGACAGATGCCTGTTGCTATTGAAAACGGCTTTGGAGGTGTTATCTTCCACGAGGCTTGTGGTCACTCTCTTGAGGCTACATCGGTTGGTACAGGACGCTCCCAGATGTGTGGCAAGCTCGGCCAGAAAATCGCAAACGAAAAGGTTACTGCTATTGACGATGGTACAATTCCCAATGCCTGGGGCTCTGTTAATATAGATGACGAGGGTAATCCTACACAGCGCAATGTGCTTATCGAAAACGGTGTTCTTAAGAGCTATATGGTTGACAGACTTGGCTCTCGCAGAATGGGCATGCCTATGACAGGAAACTCCAGAAGACAGAGCTATACCTACGAGCCTACATCAAGAATGACAAATACCTTTATCGACAACGGCCCTGATAAAAATGAAGACATTATCGCATCTATCGAATACGGTCTTTATGCAAAATCTATGGGTGGTGGATCTGTAAACCCCTTGACAGGAGCGTTTAATTTTGCTGTTAACGAGGGATATATAGTAAGAAATGGTAAGATCTGCGAAGCAGTTAGAGGCGCAACCCTCATTGGAACAGGCTCGGAAATTCTTCAGGATATCGATATGGTAGGCCAGAATCTTGATACAGCCCAGGGTATGTGTGGCTCATCCAGCGGTAGTGTACCTACAGACGTTGGTCAGCCTCTCATCAGGGTTTCAAAGATTACAGTAGGAGGTAGATAAGATGAATTACGAATTACTTAAAAAAGCTATTGAAGATGAAGCAAAGCTTCAGGGCCTTACCGAATATGAAATATATTATATGGCGAATGAGGAATTGTCTGTTGATACCTTAAATAAAGAGCCAAACTCCTTCTCCTCGGGCAATAGTGGTGGAATCTGCTTCCGCGTGCTTTATGATGGCAGAATGGGTTATGCCGCATCCGAGCTTATGGAGGAGGGCGAAATGCGCGCTCTTGTTTCTCGCGCGGTTGCAAATGCGATGGCAACAGAAAAGCCTGATACCGTAGGTATCTTCCAGGGCTCCAAGTCGTATGCAGAGCTTAAAAATACAGAGTTCACTCCCAAGAGTGCCGCAGAACTGAAAAGACTTAGTGCCGACGCGGCAGAGGCAATATACAATAGCTCGGATAAGGTTGCAGGGGGCACAGCTACAGCAGGTATCACCGCAGGCTTCACCATTCGTCTCTCCAACTCCCACGGTCTTAACCTCGAGACCAAGTGCGGCATCAATGCCGTTCAGCTTCAGGCAGTTATCTGCGACGAGGGTAAATATGAGAGCGCCTATGATATGAAGGAGCTTGATAAGGAAGAAATCGACCTTGATAAGCTTGCAGGCGAGGTAGTGGAGAAGGCAATAGAGAAGGCTGGTGCAGGACTTATCGAGTCTGGTAAGTACAGCGTGGTTATCTCTCCAAAGCAGATGAGAACTATTCTCTCCGCATACGTAAGTGCATTCTCTGCAAGAAGCGCTCAAATGGGTATGTCACTCCTGGCAGGAAAAGAGGGAGAAAAAATCGCATCCGATATTGTTACTATTACAGACGACCCAATGCGAGAGGGCGTTTCTATACAGACAAACTTTGATGCCGAGGGTGTTGCTGCCTATCGTAAGTTTGTTGTTGAAAACGGTACGCTTAAAACACTCCTTCATAACAGAGAAACTGCAAAAAAGGCAGGCGTTGAAAGCACAGGTAACGCGAGCAAGGGTGGATATGCATCTCCAATTGCAGTTAGCCCCTACGCTTTCTGTCTTGAGGCTGGCGAGCATACTGAAGAAGAGCTCCTTGTAATGGCAGAGGGGGGCATTTACATCACCGAGCTTAAGGGACTTCACGCAGGTGCAAATGCTGTAACAGGAGATTTCTCCATCGAGTCTGCAGGCTTCAAAATTGTTAACGGCAAGCTTGGCGAGGCAGTTAAGTCCTTCACTATCGCGGGTAACTTCTTTGACATCCTTAAGTCAATTGCCGCTCTTTCCGATAAAGTAGAGGTTGGTATTTCAGGTGGATTTACAACATTCGGCTCTCCCGCAGTTCTTATTCACGATATGAGCGTTGCAGGCAAGTGATTTTTAAATTGAAGCAAAAAGCGCAAAAATGTAAATTAAAGTTCTCAAAAAACCGTTTTTAATCCTAAAAAATCTAAAACATCAGAATTTATTTCTAAAGCAAAAGCATCTATGGTTAAAACGGATTTTAGGGGAGAAAAGCACAAATAAAAATATTTTGTTTATTTTTTAACAAACCCTTGACTTAAAAAGTCTTTTGTGCTAAAATATTAAGGTAAAAAATATTTTAAGGAGTATATAAATATGGCAACTTACAACAAGAAGAATGTTGAAGACGTAGTAGTATCCGGCAAAACCGTACTCGTTCGTTGCGACTTCAACGTTCCTATGAAGGACGGCGTTATCACCTCTGATAAGAGAATCGTTAGCGCACTTCCCACTATCAAATACCTTCTCGAAAACGGCGCAAAGGTTGTTCTTTGCTCTCACATGGGCAAGCCCCACGCAATTCTTACCGAGGGCTTCGGTCTTACAAAGAAGGAAAAGAAGGCTGTTGAGGCTCTTCCCGTAGAGGAGCAGGCAGCTGCTACCGCAGAATATCTTGCAAAGGCTCTTGTGTCTGACAAGAAAAAGCTTACACTTAAGCCCGTTTGCGCAAGACTCAATGAGCTTCTTGGCGAGGGCACAGTAACATTCGCAGAGGATATTATCGGTCCTGATGCAAAGGCAAAGGTTGCTGCTCTTGAGGCAGGTAAGGCAGTTCTTCTCGAGAACACACGTTTCGATGCTCGCGAGACAAAGAATGGTGCAGAACTTGCAAAAGAACTTGCTTCCTATGCTGACATCTTCGTAAACGATGCATTTGGTGCAGCTCACAGAGCACACGCTTCCACAGCAGGTGTTGCAGACTACATTCCTGCAGTTTGCGGTTACCTCATTGAAAAGGAAATTTCCGTTATGGGTAAGGCGCTTTCTAACCCTGAGCGTCCCTTCGTTGCAATCCTCGGTGGTGCAAAGGTCGCTGATAAGCTTAACGTTATTGATAACCTTCTTACAAAGGTTGATACACTTATCATCGGTGGCGGTATGGCATTCACATTTGCTGCTGCTCGTGGCTACTGTGTTGGTAACTCTCTCCTTGACGAAACAAAGCTTGACTACTGCCGCGAGATGATGGCAAAGGCTAAGGAAAACGGCGTAAACCTTCTTCTTCCTATCGACAATGCAGTTGCAGCTTCCTTCCCAAATCCTATTGACGCTCCTATCGACGTTGAATATGTTGATTCCGATAAGATTCCTGCTAATAAAGAAGGTCTTGACATCGGTCCTAAGACAGCAAAGCTCTTCGCTGATGCAGTTCACTCTGCAAAGACAGTTGTTTGGAATGGTCCTATGGGCGTATTTGAAAACCCCACACTTGCAAAGGGTACAATCGCAGTAGCAGAGGCTCTTGCAGCATCCAGCGCAACAACTATCCTAGGTGGTGGTGACTCCGCAGCAGCATGTGAACAGCTCGGCTTCGCAGATAAGATCACTCACATTTCTACTGTTGGCGGCGCCTCTCTTGAGTTCCTTGAGGGTAAGGATCTCCCAGGCGTTTCCTGTTTGCTCAATAAGTAATTTTTGGCTATAATTGCCGTTTTCTCACAAGCTCGACGTAGGTAACTACGCCTTCGGTTCGAAAACGACAATTCTATCTCAAAAATTCCATTATCGATTTTGATAAGATTATTTTGATGGTTTTTAGCTGAAAAGTAAATTTAACTTTATAAAAACCACATATTATAAACAAAAAAGTGCCTGTGGTAAAAACACAGGCACTAAAAAACGAATAGAGAAAACGGAGTTCTATAAAATGAGAAGAACAGTAATTGCAGGCAACTGGAAGATGAATATGACGCCTGCTGAAACAAAGAAATTCATCACAGAGCTTGCTCCTATGGTGGCAGGTCAGGATAAGTGTGACATCGTGCTTTGCGTTCCTTACGTTGATATTGCTACAGCAGTTGAGGCAGCACAGGGAACAAACATTCATATCGGTGCAGAGAACGTTCACTTCGCAGAAAGCGGAGCATATACAGGTGAGATCAGTGCAAAGATGCTTTGCGAAATCGGAACAGAATACGTTATCGTTGGTCATTCCGAGCGCCGTCAGTATTTTGGTGAAACAGACGCTACTGTAAATCTTCGTACAAAGGCAGCTCTCGCTGCAGGTCTTAAGGTTATTCTTTGCCTCGGCGAGGTTAAGGACGAGCGCCTTGCAGGTATTACAAACGAGGTTGTTTCTATGCAGACAAAGCTTGATCTTGCAGGTATTTCTGCAGAGGACCTTAAGAACGTTATTATCGCTTACGAGCCTGTATGGGCTATTGGTACCGGACTTACTGCAACACCGGAGCAGGCAGACGAAACCTGTGGCGTTATCCGTGAAACCATTGCTTCTCTCTACGGTGCTGAAGCTGCAGAGGAGATCACAATTCAGTACGGCGGATCTATGAACGATGCTAATGCTGCAGAGCTTCTTTCTAAGGTAAACGTTGACGGTGGTCTTATCGGTGGCGCTTCCTTAAAGACAGACAAGTTCACAGCAATTGTAAAGGCTGCAAACGCCTAATCTAAGTTAATATTTATATCGAGCAAGCTAATTTGTTTTATTTAACTTTTTATGCCTGCTCGATATTTTTTCTACATTTAATTATATATAATTATTAAGGGCGAAAAAGTCAGGCAAGCTCTAAAATATCGCCAAAATTTTCAAATATGTAAAAAAATGAAAATAAAGTAAATATTTTAAAAAAACTTTAAAAAACTATTGAAATTTATATAATTATATGGTATAATCACAGATGAAAAAGAGTTTGTTTTTTGTTTTAGCGGTGTTTTAATTGTTTTAATTCAAAGAGCAACACAAGTTACATAGTTATTACAGCAAAAAAAATATAAAAATCCTGTATGGAGAAAGAGAGAAATTATGACTATTACACAGAAGATGGAAAAGGTTATCTTTGACCTTAACAATGCTAAGGTAGCTGAGTACGAAGCTATCAACGAAGGCGCAAAGTCTTTCGTTAGCAAGAACATTGCTGAGTGCAAGAAGGTTGCTGCAGAGCTCAAGAAGTGCGACGCTATTTATGCAAAGGCTTCCGCAGAGTTCACAAAGAAGCCCGTTGCTGAAAATCAGTACAAGCTCGGCGTTGCAAAGACAAATCTTGAAAAGTGCGTTGTTGGTTACAACACCCTCGTTAACAACGTAAACAACACTCTTGTTGCTATCAAGAGCAACTTTGCTGCAATCAACGGTTTCGTTAACGTTGTAGATCCTGCAAAGGCTGCAAGACACGCTTACGACTATGATCACTACAGCGCAGAGATTGAGAAGACAATGAATGCTATTGCAAAGTCTCTCAGAAACTGCAAGTCCGTTGAAAAGTAATTTTGCAAAAAGATAATACGACAAGGAGAAACAGAATGAATACAGTTAACAAGATTAACAAGGCTTTGACCGGTATAGATAACGCAAAAGTTCGTGAGATCACAGCTCTCAAGAACAGCGAAGAGAAGTTCATTGATAAGAACCTCAAGGCTTGCAACCAGGTTGCAAATTACATGAAGAAGGCTGACAAGATTTATCTCAATGCTATGAAGAAGTACAACAACGATGCAAGTGTTGAAAACGCTTACAACTGCGAAGTTGCAAAGAAAGACCTTCTTGCTTGTGTAGATACATACAACGCTATCACCAAGAACATTAACGAATCTATGGTTGAGGTTCAGAAGTGCTATGCAGAGCTTAACGCAGCAGTAGGAGTAGTTGATCCTGCTATGGCAGCTAAGCATGCTACAGATTTCCAGATGTACAATGCTAAGATTGATCGTGCAATCGGTAAGATCCAGAAGAGCCTTACCAGCTACCCCCACATCTAATATTTAGTATTATATAGCTTTTTTGGAGGCATAGAGCTTTTTCTATCGCCTCCTTTTTTTGTTTCTCTATGATCCTCCTTGTGGCAAGCGTTAGTTTTTTAAATAGCCTTAAGGTTGTTTTTTCTACTTAAAAGCTATATAAATGCAAACTTAAGTTGGTATTTTTACAAAAAAAGCACAAAAAAACTGTTTTTTCAAGTTTAGGACATTTGCAATTGTGGGTCACAATGAGCCTTGCCGAGATGGCTGCTAACAAAAGAGAAAAAACGCAAGGTAATAACGAGAAAATTGTTGTGACGGTACGAAAAAACATATCTTATCGAGAGATTCTTTAGGCATTCCGAGCTATGCTTGTATTTTTTCGGACGTCAAAAAAGAGATGAAAAGTGGCTGTTTTGGAAAACATAATTTACTTGTTGGCTGAAAATTAGAGTATTTTTATGGTAACAGTTATGGTAACGTGATGAACAAAAAGCATGCAAGATCGAACGAAAAACTTCAAAAAACGCAAAAAAATGGTTAAAGTTTAAAACATTGTTTGGATAAACTGTTGACTTCTAAAAGCTTTTTGTGCTATAATATAAAAAATAAAAACTTTTGCTACTGAGAAAAGAGGTATGATATGGCTAGAATTGAAGCGAATTCGATTAGAGACTCCATTAAACTTAACAAAATTGCGGCATATAGCAAATCGGTAAACAAAGCAAAGAAAAAGCTATCAAAATGCTTTGACACCTATGAAAAAGCGGCAAAAAAGCTTAAGAAAGCCGCTATAATCAACCAGAAGGCAGAGAAAAGCTTTAACGCTAAGCCCAGCGAGAAAAAGCATAAAAGATGTGAAGTTAAAAAGGAAAAGCTTATCAAGCGTGTTATAGCGTATAATGCCATAGCAGAAGAGATCAACGAGCTTACCGATAAAATCCGTAACGATTACCAGAATGCAAAGCTCATGATGTTTGAAGTAAATATGAACGAGGCAATTTCAATCATAAGCAAGTTTGAAAAGTATAACGCCGATATTGACAAAAGAATTGAAATTATCGAGGTTTCTCTCGAAGGACTCTATATCCCCATCGTGGACTGATACATCCATTCCTTGATTTTTTGTGATGTTTTGGTAACAAAAGTGTACCAAACGTGGAATTAATCATGAAGAACACAGCAGAAATTATTGCAAAAAGACGCATTTTCAAGCTGAAATACCGATATCACCGGTTTTGAGGTCAAAAAATATGCTAAAATTGTTAAAAAACCTTGAATTTTTTTGTTTTTTTTACTAAAACCTATTGACTTATTGTAATATAATCTGCTATAATGTGTATGTCAAAAAATTAAAAAATTTTATTATATGTTCCGGAATGACGGAGAAAGAGGTAAAAATGAGCACATTGTCCAGAGCCGAAAGATCTGAAGCAAGAGCTAGAGCAGCTGAATGTCAGGCAGTTATTAGAGAAGCCAAGAGAGACGTTGCCAGAGATCTTCTTGCTTATAAGCAGGCAGCAAACGAATTGAAAAAGGCTGCTATGGTACATAACAAAGCCGAGAGAGCTTACGACAAGAGACCTAACGGAAAGAATGAAGTTAAGTACAATGCCGCAAAGAGCGAGCTTCTCAGATGCGTTAAGAACTACAATCAGGTAGCACAGAGCATTAACATTGCTGTTGATTTAGTTCACGACAACTATGAAATCATCAAGACATTGATGACAGATATCAACATGAAGAAGGCAGCTTCTGCAGCTAACGAGTACGACAAGTTCAGCAGAAAGACCACAACTAAGATTGATAGAATCCAGGAGCCTCTCAGAAACGTGGATATTCCTCCCGTTGAAGAAGAGGAAGATGTTCCTGAAATCGTTGAAGAGCTTCCTGTACTTGAGGAGCTTGAACCTATCGAGGAAGCACCCGTAGTTGAGTTTGAGCCTATCGAGGAGATCGAAGAAGAAGAGGAAGAAGAGGAAGAATACGAAGAGCCCGCACCTGCTCCTGCACCCGCACCACAGCCTACACAGCAGCAGTACCAGCCCTCTATCAATAACTTCTATCCTCCTATGTATCCCCCACAGTATCCTCAGTATCAGCAGCCAGCACCCCCATCCTACATTCCTTATCCATTCCCTGTGCCATCCTTCAACCAGCCAGCACCTGCACCCGCTCCTGCTCCTGCTCCTGAAGTACCACAGCCAAAGGTTGCTCCTGTTACAATTGATGTTTCCAACATCGTTGATAAGGCTGTAGCAGATACAATGAAGAAGTTTACAGCAGTTCTTGAAAAGAAGATCGAAGAGTATGTTGCTTCCATCGTTCTTCCCGATCCTGTTGTAGTTCAGCCTGTTATCGTTGAGCCCGCACCCGCTCCTGCACCTGTTGTAGCTCCTGTTGCAGCTCCCGTTGAAGTTACAGAAACAGTTGTTGTTTCCAAGACTCGTGGCGCAGAAGAAATCGCAGCTCTCGAAGAAAAGATTCTTGAGGATGAACAGTTCGTTATCGATAAGCTCACAGCTATGCTTGCTAAGGTTCAGGAACTTGCAGACAATATGGCAGCAGCAAGCGAGAAGTACTATGACATCGCTTCCAAGCAGAGCGCTACTAACGATCTCCAGAAGCAGACCAACGATATGCAGAGACATACATACCGTGAACAGCAGGGTATCCAGGTTAGCCAGAGAGTTGTTGGCCAGGATCAGGCAGCTGTTGCTTCCGACCAAATCATTCTCGCTGAAGAGCAGAAGGCTATGGTTGAGCGTCAGGCCGCTGTTAACGAGTCTCAGCTTAACGTAATTGATACTCAGGCAGTTGTTATCGAAACTCAGGTAACTATCGAAGAAGCTATGAAGTCTGTAATGCAGGCTCAGAAGGATATCATCCGTACACAGCAGACAATTATTAACAACAATAACAAGACTGTAACTGCTAACGCAGAACTTGCAGATAAGCAGGCAGAAGTTCTTGCACTTCAGAAGGAAGCTCTTGCAAATCAGAAGCAGATGCTTCGCGATCAGAAGGCTATTGCTAAAGAAGAAGCTCCCCGCAAGAAGAGAGAGCCCAAGGTTGTTCCCGTAGTTGAGGAAGTTGCTCCTGAAGCACCTGTTGTTGAAGAGGTTGCACCTGTTGTTGAAGAAGTAACTCCTGTTGTTGAAGAGGTTGCTCCTGTAGTTGAAGAAGTAGTTACTGAAGCACCTGTAGCAGAGGAAGCTCCTGTTGATGCAGAGTAATTTTCAAATCAGATAATAAATATTCTGAATAAACATAAAAGACTTCCGCAGATTTCGGTTTGCGGGAGTTTTTTAGTATCACTTGTAGTAATTTTAGAATAAAATATCATCGTAAGGTAAAGAATGAAAAAGAAAAGAAGCCCCTTTTTCGGGGCTTCCTAACCTAAAATGAAAGTTGATTAAATAACAACTGTATCTTCTGCCTCAGCTGTGTCAAACTCTGCACTTGCGAGTTGAACGTGATAGGCGTCGATAACAGCATTTTCCAGAGCTGCTCTAAAGTCTGCGTTAATTGGATGCACGATATCTCTGTAAGTACCATCGGGATTTTTTCTCGAAGGCATAACTATGAAGTATCTTTCACGTGCATAAATAACCTTGATGTCATGCACTGCAAGGCAATCGTTAAATGTAACGGAAACCACCGCTTTCATTGGTCCTTCATCAAAAAACTTTCTGATTTTGATGTCTGTGATTTTCATAATTTTGACTCCTTACTTTAGTGATAAATAATTATCAGTTGTACACATTCTGTATGATAAGTGACAAGCAACTATGCATATATTATACAACCACTTAATGAATAATATTCAAGGAAATTATGTAAAAAATATTAATTATTTGTGAATAAACAGTTAATTATGGGCAAAATGTTCAATATTGGAGGAAAAAACTATGCCAAACAAGAAAAACGGCGTACCCTTTGATAAAATTGACAGAATGTTTAATATTTCAAGAATAGGAATTCATTTTATTGGTATAGGCGGTGTGTCTATGGCATCGCTTGCTAGACTTGCTATTCTTTCCGGAGCCAGGGTAAGCGGTAGTGACCGTGATCTTGGTGAGCATACTCATGTTTTGGCTACTATGGGCGCTCGTATATATGCAGGTCATAGCCCGGAAAATATTGCAGAGGATACAGACCTTGTCGTCTATTCAAGCGCTATATCTGACAATAATCCTGAGCTTTTAAGAGCAGGGGAGCTTGGTATTCCCACGGTTAGCAGATCAAGATTTATGGGCTCGCTGATGCTGGAATATAAGCATAAGATCGGAATATCGGGAACTCACGGAAAAAGCACTACAACAGCTATGCTGGACGCTATTTTCACCCTTGCAGGCAGAAATCCCACTACTCTGGCAGGAGAGGACATCCCCGGAGTTGATTACCCCTTGAGAGCCGGTGGCAAAGATCAGCTGATCTATGAGGCGTGCGAATATAAGGATGCGTTCCAGATGTTTTTGCCTACCATTGCTGTTGGCCTAAATATGGAGATGGATCACGTTGACTATTATAAGGACGAAAAGGCTCTTAAGGCATCCTTTGCAAAGGCTTTGTCCAAAGCAACAAGCTTTGCCCTTATAAATGAAGATGACGAAAATCTCTTTAAAATCAAAAAGAAAATATCCACTAAAGTTATAACCTTTGGCGCTAATGAGACCTCGGATTACAGATACAGTATTCTTGCTTTTGGAGATAATTCATACACCTTCTCGCTGTCAAGGCAGGGGAGGACATTAGGAATCTTTAAAATATCCGTGGCAGGCTCATTCAATGTGATAAACGCTTGTGCCGCGGCAATAGTTGCCCTGGAATGTGGAATAAGTCAAAAGATCATAGCAGAAGCACTCAAGGATTTTAGCGGTATTAAGCGCAGACTTGAGAGAGTTGGAAGCTACTGTGGACGTACGGTAATCTATGATTATGCACATCATCCAACCGAGGTCAGAAGCTCCATAAACGCCGTTAGAATGGCTCATCCGGGCGAGGTTACGGTAATTTTCAGGCCTCATACCTACAGTAGAACAGAATACTTCTGGCGCGAATTTCGCCAAGCCCTCGAGATTGCAGACTATATAATATTAACCGACATTTTCCCTGCAAGAGAGACGCCAATCGCCGGTGTTACATCGAAAAACCTCGCACAAGCAATAGGCTCAAAAGCAATATATGCCAAGGATAGCGAAGTTCTTGAAGCTGTTGACCTGAATACCCATGGCACAATCATAGTTATGGGCGCGGGAGACCTGGAAGATATTAAAAATCGGTTAATCAAAGAGGATGTAAAAGAATAACTTATAAGATTTTGACAATACGTAATAAGAAAGGGAAGTTAAAATGGAAAACTTACTTATCAGCGCCTGTCTTTTGGGCATTGCTTGTAGATATGACGGAAAAAGCGTTAGGGGAGTAGATGTAGATGCTCTGCGTAAAAAATACAATCTCATTCCCGTGTGTCCCGAGATATACGGTGGGCTTCCAACACCCAGAACTCCAAGCGAGCGCCAGGGCGAAAAAACTATGATGCGTGACGGCACAGATGTTACGGAAAACTACCTTCGCGGTGCTAGAATTGCTTATGACCTTTGCGTTGAATTTGATTGCAAAAAAGCACTTCTTAAGGAGCGCAGTCCATCTTGCGGTAGCGGAAAAATTTATGACGGCAGCTTTAGCGGAACACTTGTAGATGGCGATGGCGTTACATCAGAGTATCTGAAATCTCGCGGTATAGCTGTTTTTGGCGAGAGCGAAATAGATAAGCTTTTGTAATTTTTATAGATGCACGTTTAATGCTTCAACCAAATAAATTGTCGAAATAACGGTTATTTTGTAACCAATAGTTTGCATATTTTTCGTTTTTGCGTGAAAAAAGCACGGATCTTGTTGTCCGTGCTTTTGAATTTTTTATATAATTATTTACCAAGCATAATGCTGATAATTTCCTTGTCGGTTTGAAGCATACCATCTCTTGCAAGTCTTCCAACATTGCGTATGGTGTTCTCAACCCCCTTGGTAACAATGCCGTCACCACTAAGGAACTGTCTTTTTGTTCTTGCCATTTCAAAGCCCATTAGACCTGCTTCAACAGCCATAGCAATTTTTGCTGCACAGGATGGCTTTGCACCGTCGCAGATAGTTCCTGAAATAATAGCAACTGCGTTAACTAGAGTATGAGCGATTTCATAGTATCTGCCACCGTGGAGATAGCAAATTCCTGCACCTGCTCCAACACCTGCACTAACAGCTCCACAGTATGCAGAGAGGCAACCAATGCCGTTTTTTTGGTGAATGGTTATGAGGTCAGAAACAAGCAGTGCGCGAAGGAACGTATCATTTGAAGCTCCGATGGCATCTGCATAGATTTTTACCGGAACAGAAGCTGTAATGCCCTGGTTTCCACTACCGGAAATGATACAAACAGGAAGCTCACAGCCACTCATTCTTGCATCAGATCCTGCAGCAGCATAGGCACGAGCCCTGCGGGACAGAGTTTGCTCACCCTCCATAAGTAGCTTTCCTATAGATGCGCCCCATGTGTTTGTCAGGCCCTCTTCGGCTATTGCCATATTCATTTCTATCTGCTGTGTCAGCATATCCTCAACTAAAGAGAGATCTACTGTGTCTGCAAATTCAACGATGTCCTGAACATTGAGAGAAGATCTGTCTGCACGATAATATGTGTTTTCAACAACCTTGCCGAGGGAATATTTTTCTGTAAGGTCAATGCCGTTTATGCTAACCTCGGTAACGTTTGTGTGTGCGCCGAGAATTTTTACCTCTGCGGTGTCCTTTTCGTTTTTGCCTGTAAGATGAAGCTCAAAGGAGCAGCCGGAGGAAATTTCTTCAATAGTTATTTTGCATCGAGAAATCAGAGAATCAATGGCGCCTCCTGCACTATCGTCAAGAACATTAAGAACCTCAAGGCGCTTGTCAGGTCTTGAAGAAATTATACCCGCGGCAAGAGCCGATTCAATACCGTGCTTTCCACCTGTACAGGGAACTATAACGCTTTTTACATTCTTGATAATGTTTCCGCTGAACCTTGCTGTTATTTCCTTTGGCTCGCTACCAAGCACCTCTCCGAGGATTGATGCTGCAAATGCAATAGCGATAGGCTCGGTGCATCCCATAGCAGGGACCAGCTCTTCTTTCAGTATAGCTATATAGGCATTTTTTGTTTCATTTGAAATCATGTTTCTTCGCCCTCGCCGGTGTCTTTGTCGGTATCTTCCTTGTCATTGCTTATGTCTTTTTCTTGCTCGACATCGGATGAAATATGCTCCTCATCATCAGGTGTAATGAACTCCTCGTCGTTAAAAATAGGATCGCTATCATCGGCAAATTCGGATAAGCTTTCATCCATCTCGGGAGCGTTAATATCGTTGTAGTCTTCAATATTTGAAATTGAAGTTTTGGTTATATCTTTTGTGTTTTGAGAACTTAAGTTTGCATTTTTGCTTGTTTTATCAACAAAGTTTGTTATAAGCTTAAAGGAACCGTACTGAATTGGGAAGGATGCAGAAATGCTTAAGACGTGATCCTCGGATAGCTCTGCCGATATTTTTCCGTTATGAGAAAGGGTGATAGCCTGCGCCATAGCAAGTCCGATTCCAAAGCCGCCCTCACTACCTCTGGCGTTATCAGTACGGTAGAAACGATCAAACATCTTTTTGCTTTGCTCTTCGGTTAGATTTTCTGCAACATTACTTATTGTAACAACTGCCATTCGACCCTGTTTTTTGGTTTCTATAGTTATCTCGGAGCCGGGCTTTGCATACTTGACAGCATTGTCAAAGAGTATAGCAAGAAGCTTTCTTACGTCGCCCTCGGAACCGTTAATATCAATGGATTTTTCGATATTATGCTTGATTTCCAAATCCTTTGTTTTTGCAACAGCGGAGAATGAATCTGCCTCCTCAAGACAAACATCTGAGATAGAAAAGCTGGAAAGCTCCTTGATGTCCGTGCCCTCCTCCATACGGGAAAGGTATATAAGGTCATTTGTTAGTTTTGTAAGACGCTTGGTCTGCTTTTTTATATCCTCGAGCCATTCGTTGTCACCTATGTCCATTTCGAGAATCTCTCTGTCCGCATCAATAATGGTAATAGGAGTTTTTATATCGTGGCCCGCATCGGTGATGAATCTTTTTTGCTTTTCATAGCTCTCTGCAATGGGGGCTATAATTTTTGTGGCAAAAATCATCATCATCACGAAAATGATAAGTAAGCTTACAACAGAAACGGCTATACTTAAGGCAAAGAATGTGTAATAGTTTCCCATTGTTATAGATGAGTCTATAAGGGTAACTCTTTTATATACATCTCCGTTTTCGCGCTGCCCTGTGCCAACGTAATATCTGTAATATCCGTAGGAGATATAAGAACCTGAGGAGTTATCCTTGTGTACAAGCTTGCCTCCAAGCTCGTAGGCCTTTTCCGGATGCATATTTAATGGATTGTTTGTGATAACAAAGCTTCCGTCAGACTCACAAATCATTGATAGATAACGATCTCGATAGGGTTGCTCTACTGAAGCAGGAAATCCTTCGATTGGACGATACTGTCCTGTGGTATCATTATCCTTTTCTTCGGGAATTTGTCCGTTATTATTGTGAATTGAGGTCAAAACATCGTCAAGGTCTCTGGTAATGCTTTGATAGTTAAGTATGTTAATTGCACCAATGATGAAAATCAAAACCACCGTAACTGATATCATCGCGGCAATAACAACTCGTCTTTTAAGCTGCCTGATCATTGCTTTTACCTGATATTACTTTTCGAGAGAATATCCCGTACCTCTGTGTGCCATAATACGGATGTCTGCGCCAATGTTAGCAAGCTTTTTTCTGAGGTATGAGATGTAAACCCAAACAACGTTGATCTCGGTATCGCTGTCATAGCCCCAGATGCGCTCCATAAACTTTTCTGTAGAGATGAGATGGCTGGGGTGACGCATAAGCATCTGCATAACCTGGAATTCCTTGTTAGCAAGAGAAACGGAATCAGTCTCTGTGCTGAGGGTGTAGTTGGTGCAATCCAGCTTAACATTTCCAAAGCTGAGGGTAGAGTCCACCTGCTCACCAACGCTTCTGGTCATAGCTCTGATTCTTGCAAGAAGCTCGCGCACCTCAAAGGGCTTTGTAAGATAATCATTTGCTCCGGCATCAAGACCGTCAACCTTGTTTTCAATTTCGCTCTTGGCAGAGAGGATGAGCACGGGGGTTGAATCTCCTCTTTCTCTTATAGTCTTAAGAACGCTCATGCCATCAAGCTTTGGCATCATAAGGTCGAGGATGATACCGTCGTAATTACCTGTTCCGGCATATTCGAGAGCCTCCTCACCATCATAAACCGCATCAACGGAATAATTGCTTTTTTCAAGTATTGTAACGATCGCTTTGGAAAGTGAACGTTCGTCCTCGCAAAGTAGAAGTCGCATAAACTTACTCCCTTCAAAAAATGTTTCTCTCAAGATTTTATCATAAAAACCTTAAGTGTGATTAAATACATATACAGTATAGCATACTTTTTGCACTAAAACAATAAAAAATATAATTTTTAATAAAAATTTTACGTAATGCTTGAATATTTATTTTGTTTGTGATAGAATAAACGTTAGTATTTTATTTTTTAGGAGGTAAGTATGGTTTTCGGAAAACACATAAACCGATATTACTTAAAGCATCTTCCGGCCCTTCTCCTGGGCGTTTTAGCACTTTTAGTTGTTGACTACAATCAGCTGAAGATTCCGAAGATTTATAATACTGTTGTAAGCGGATTGAATGGAAATATTCCAAACTTCGATTTAGATTTCCTTTTGAACGAGATCTGCGCCCCTATGATAGGTATCATTCTGCTTATGGCAGTCGGCAGATTCCTTTGGAGAGTTTGTCTTTTCGGCTCGGCTATTAAGGTAGAGGCTGATTTGCGTCTTAAGATGTTTGACCGCTGTAAGGATCTTTCCCAGCAGTATTATCAGGTGAACAAGGTGGGTAATCTTATGTCACTCTTTACTGCCGACCTTGAAACTATTAACGAGTGCTTCGGCGATGGTGTACTGATGGTGTTTGACGCCCTTCTTCTCGGCGGAATTGCTATATACAAAATGGCGGAAAAAAACTGGGTTCTTACGCTGTTTTCTCTCATTCCAATGTTCTTTATGTTCCTTATCGGAACCCTGGTAGGAAAGAGCATGATGAAAAAATGGGACGCTCGTCAGCAGGCATATTCCGACCTTTCCGACTTCACACAGGAGAACTTCTCCGGTATCGCGGTTGTAAAGGCGTTTGTAAAGGAATTTAAGGAGCTCTGGGCATTCAAAAAGCTTAATAAGCAGAACGAGCACGCCAACATTGATTTCACAAAAACATCTACCATGCTCCATATTTCCGTAACTCTCTTTGTTGAGTCGGTTATGTGTATTATCATCGGTTACGGCGGATGGCTTGTATATAACCCCAGTGTTACCTTTACCGCAGGTGACCTTATTGAGTTCTACGGCTACTTTGGCTCTATCGTTTGGCCCGTAATTGCTATTTCACAGCTTATTGATATGTCATCCCGTGGCAAGGCATCTCTCAAGCGTATCTCGGACCTCCTTGACGCAGAGATCAACGTTGTGGATAAAGAGGGCGTTGAAGCTGTTGACGTTATACGCGGTGATATCGAGTTTAAGAATCTTACATTTACATATCCCGGCACAGATTATGAGGTATTAAAGAACGTTTCATTCAAGATCAACGCTGGCGAAAATGTTGGTATTATTGGTAAAACAGGCTCCGGAAAGACAACTTTAGTTGACCTTATACTGCGAATTTATAATGTTCCGGACGGAACGCTATTTGTTGACGGACGCGACGTTAATACCATACCAATCAAGAATCTGCGCGATTTTGAAGCCTATGTTCCCCAGGATAACTTCCTTTTCTCTGACACTATTTTGAACAACATTGGATTTGCACAGGATAACCGAGAGGGAGATGAGATTATCAGAGTTGCTAAAATGAGCGACGTTCACGATAATATTTCCGGCTTTAAGGACGGCTATGCAACCATTCTTGGCGAACGTGGCGTTACCGTTTCCGGTGGACAAAAGCAGCGTATTTCTATCGCTCGTGCCCTTTATAAGGAGGCTTCGATCCTCATTCTCGACGACTCTGTAAGCGCTGTTGACACAGACACCGAAAAGGTTATTATAAACAACCTGCGTGAAAATCGCAAGGGCAGAACTACGATCCTCATAGCTCACAGAATTTCCACCGTTGAAAAGATGGACAAGATTATCTACATTGAAGATGGAAAGATCGGCGCAGTTGGTACACACGAGGAGCTTATTGAAACCTGCTCTGATTACAGAACTATGGTCGAGCTTCAAAAGCTTGAGGAAGAAAGGGAGGTGTAATCATGACCGGTTCGATTTATGATTTTTATCCCCTTTTGGTAGTCGGTGGCATTGTGGGCATTTTTGCTACCGCATTCATTATCGCCTATGCAACTATGAAGGATAAGAAGGAGGCTATCGGCTTTGATCGCCACATGAAGGACTCCGAAATTATCAAGCGTATGTTTGTATATATAAAGCCCCATTGGAAAAAGTTCCTTCTGGTTGGTATCATAATGGTGTTCTCTATTTGTTATGATATCGCCTCGCCCATCATTATGGGAAATATTGTAGATCTTGTTAAGACAAACGACTTTGAAATGTCAGAGGTCTTCATCCGTGTTGGAATTTATGCAAGTATTCTTGTCGTTTCTATGATATGCACCTATTTCCAGGCAATTTTGCTTCAGTCTATAGGTCAGAAGATTCTTGCTTCTATCCGTGAGGATATCTTTGTTCATATCGAGAGTCTCTCGCACAATCAGCTCAACCACATTCCCGTAGGAAAGCTTGTAACAAGAGTAACAAATGATACAAACTCCATTTCTATGATGTTTACGCATCTTCTTGTTAACCTTGTAAAGAACCTGCTTGTGGTAATCGGTGTTCTTGTGGCAATGCTTGTCATCAATCCTGCGCTAACGTTGATGGTGCTTTGCTTTGTTCCCTTTATTTTCCTCTTTACCCTTATTTTCAGAAAGTTCTCAAGAAGAGCATATAGAAAGGTTAAGGACGGAACAACAGATATAAACACCTTCCTCTCCGAGAACCTTTCGGGAATTAAGATTACACAGATATTCAACAGAGAAGAGTATAAAAAATCAGAGTTCGCAGCGAAAAACGCAACTCTTGAAAATGCAAGACAAAAGGAAATTTTGGTATTCTCCGTATTCCGTCCTGTTGTTTATATGCTTTATATCTCCTCTGTAATGTGCCTGTTCTATCTTGCAGGTATCGGACATATTAATGGCATAGAATTCTTCGGTGATGTTATTACTGCCAGCGTTCTTGTTTCATTCTATATGTACATCAACAAGTTCTTTAACCCCATTCAGAACCTTGCAGAGCAGTTTAACCGTCTTCAGGCGGCGATGGCATCTGCAGAAAAGATCTTCACTATTATGGATATGACTCCTGAAGTAGTGGATTCTCCCGATGCTATTGAGCTTGACGAGGTGCGTGGCGAGATTGAGTTTAAGAACGTTTGGTTCTCTTATATCCCCGGTGAGTGGGTGCTTAAGGACGTTTCCTTTAAGGTTGATGCGAAGCAAACGGTTGCCTTTGTTGGTTCGACAGGCTCCGGAAAAACCACAATTCTCGGTCTTATCTGCCGTAACTACGATATTCAGAAGGGAGAGATTCTCATTGACGGTATCAATATCAAGGATATTAAGATTTCATCCTTGCGCCGTCATTTTGGTCAGATGCTTCAGGACGTATTCCTCTTCTCCGGAACTATTCGTTCAAACATCGTTCTTCGCGAGGAGAATATTACAGATGAAGAGCTTATAGAAGCCTGCAAGTACGTTAACGCAGATCACTTTATCAACAAGCTGAAAAACGGTCTTGACGAGGAAGTACGTGAGCGTGGTAATAACTTCTCTGCAGGTCAGCGTCAGCTCCTTTCATTCGCTAGAACTATTGTTCATAAGCCATCTGTTATGATTCTTGATGAGGCAACTGCAAACATCGATACAGAAACAGAGCTCCTCATTCAGGATTCACTTGAAAAGATGATGAATATAGGCACTATGCTTATGGTAGCACACCGTCTTTCTACGATTCAGCACGCGGATAATATTATAGTTCTCTCACACGGTGAGATTATAGAGCAGGGTAACCACTTTGAGCTTCTTGAAAAGCGCGGCAGATACTATGACCTCTATATGCTCCAGTATAGAAAGAACGAGCTTCAAAAAATACTTGACAGCACAGAAATCGATGAAGAAAACGCGAAAGAAATTTCTGAAGAAAATATAGAAGAAACTGCTGAAGCGAACGTAGAGGAAAGTCTCGAAAATTCTGCAAATTAACAAAACCACAAAATATTAAAAAATGCTGACACATTTAAGGTCAGCATTTTTCTTTACAAAAATATAAACTTAAGTTGTCAAATCAGAGGTTTTTTCTCTATATTTTTTATCTGCACCGGATTTACCGAAATACATAAGCTCCCAGATTGCAGGGGCGCTGACCGATTCAATAACAGAGCCGTTTTCAAGCTTGTCAATGGTGGCAGTGCCGTGGAATCTCAAATATCCGCCGGTGAAGCCGGCAAGTCTGGCAATGCTGCGCAAAACAGGTGGTAAAAGATCGGAAAATCTCTGCTTGGCAATCTCGCCCTCGCGTTTGTATGCGATTTTATAAACCTCACCGTTCTCGGTTGTGTATTCATATCCAACATTTCCAAAAACAGGAAGCTCTGTATGCTCATCTATGTACTCATCGCTTGGCAAAAACTTAAGGGTGTGGTTTGAGTTGTCGCCGAGAATTTTATCTCCCTTTGCCAGCATAAAAACATCAAAGTCCTTGTAGCCGTATTTCTTTTCTCCCGTGATCCAGGAGGAGATAACCTTGTAGTCGCCGATTTTTGCTCTACCCCAATACCAGTGGTGCATAAGCTTGAGCATAGAGATATTGCCCCAGTTATGGTCGTGGTAGCCCGAGCCCTCAAGGTGAAGCGACTTGCCACCGTCGTATGTAACATCAGCCACAGCTCTGCCCTCGGGAATTGCGGGAAGCCAAGCGAAGTAATGCTCCTCATTGTCGCCAAAGAAGATGCTGCCCGTCTGGGATCTCCAGGCATTAATTGTGCCGTCAAGAGAGAGTCTGGCGCTCATGTTTTTGCCCTTGAAAACTGCATCATAATGCTTAAGGTCACCCTTGCACCAGGATTCGCCTATTTTTACGTCACATTGCTCCTTTGCATAATGGCTTTCTTCGATAGTTGCATAAACCTCCTCGGAGAACTTTTTACCATTAGGAAGTGTAAGCTCCATAGTAGCAATTGGCTTAATAGGGCCATCAACGTTAATAGGCATTTTTGAATAGAAGAAAAGGACAAGGGTCGTTCCGTCGGGATAGTGGGAATCATAGTACCACCATTCGTAAGAGCCGCGGCTTCCGTCAACTCTTGCGCCATCTTCCCAAAGCTCGACATGACCCTTTTTCAGCCCCATTTTTTCATAATGTAAATCGTCATCCGGATGAATCGAATTCTGGATTTTTCTCATATCTTTTTCTCCAAATTATTTGGTAAGTATCAACTTGATTATAAAATTCTGCAGTCTCTGCGGTAAGGCATTTAATATTAAAAGCAGGGGATTTCTGTTAATATTGTAAACATATCTTGGCTTTTTAGCCCTAATAATGCGATATGCAACATCTCCTATAACACTGGGTTCAACATTTTTCGCCTCAACGCTGTCAACGATTTTCTTGAATCTTCTCGAATTTGTTTTATAGATTTTTGTGTCTTCAATAAATTTGTCAAGTGCGCTTGTTGAATCGCCGAGCAGGGGAGTTTTTGTAGCTCCGGGACGTATGACAGAAACGCTGATTCCAAGCAGATTCATCTCCATACGCAGGGAGTAAGCATACTTTTCAACAGCCGCTTTTGTAATAGCATAAATGCCTGTAAAGGGTAAAGGATCCAGGGGTGCCAGCTCGCTTGATGTAATAACAATTTTGCTACCCTCCGAGAGCAGTGGAATAAACTCCTTGTTAAGCCTGTAAAGACCAAAAAGATTGATGTCAAAGATTCTTTCAAACCTCTCCTCGCTCATTTCCACAAGAGAGTGAAGGTCGTATATACCTGCAGTATGTATGACAGCATAGAGATTGTCGCAGTCGGAATGAACCTCCTTGTATGCTGCTTTTACCGCCTCTGCATCTCGAACATCGCAGATGATTTTTTTCGCATTTTCAGGAATTTCAAAGTCGCGGCAGTCCACCGCATAAACAAAGTATCCTTCGTCGGTCAGCTTTTTGGTGATGGCTTTTCCCATTCCTCCGCCGGCACCCGTAACTAAGATTTTTTTCATTTTATACCTCAATAAGCTCGTATTCAAGGGAGCCAAGACCAAGCTCGGCTGCGCTGTTTGTGGTTAAAATACCATTTCTTGATTCAATTCTCTTGATGAGATGAGCCTTTCCCTCGTCATTTGATGCGTAAACAAGATCAAGACACGCCTTGTCGATTGCAACGGGGTCGAGAGAGGCAAGAACGCCAATATCCTTCATACAGGGGTCTTCTGCCTTGGCACAGCAGTCGCAGTCAACAGACATATTTGCCATAACGTTGATGTAAGCCAGGTTGTCGCCGAAGTAATCAATAACCGAGCCTGCGCTGTCAGCCATGGACATAAGGAATTTGTCGTGATCGGCAGTCCAGATCTCCTCGGGAACACCTGCGCCGTGAATGTATGCCTTACCAAAGGATGAGGCAACGCCGATAGAAAGCTGCTTAAGCGCTCCACCATAGCCACCCATAGGATGTCCCTTGAAGTGAGAAAGCACAAGCATGGAGTTGTAGTTTTTAAGACTCTTTCCTACAAAGTTTTTGTGAATAATTTTTCCATTTCTGATGGGGAGCTCTAAATCAGGTCCCTCGGCATCGAGAATATCAACCTTGAATGTGTCCGACCAGCCGTGCTGCTTTAATGTTTTTACGTGCTTTGCAGTTGTATTTCTGCCGCCCTCGTATGCAGTGTTACATTCAACAACAGTACCGCCAACAAAATAAATTGTATCTGCCCAAAATTCGGGGTGAAGGAAGTTCTGGTTGCCAACCTCGCCGGAATGAACCTTAATAGCAACGTTGCCGGGGAGCTCCTTATTTAACATTTTATAAAGTCTCATCACCGATGAAGGTGTAATTTCTCTTGTAAAATAAACCTTGGATTTCATAGCCTTCTCCTTTTGGTAAAAGAATTTAATATATTTAAGAACATTTTATCATACAAAGGCGTAAAATGCAAGTGTTATTTTTCTTTTGCCAGATCAAGACACGCAAAGCCGCGGTTTACAGCAAGGCAGGTGGGTAAAATGAGAATTACGAGCCTGATGGAAAGGTGAGGATATAAGAGGAAGAGAAAAACAGCCATAACTACAGAAAATGAGATTGAAAATCCTGCCCCGTCCGTCTTTCTTTTTGTATTGGAGCCCCTCTTTTTTATAAATGACGATGCCAAAAGATATATAACCCCCTCTGACACAAGATATGAAACAGCGCCTCCGATATAGCCGAAGCTTTTGATAAGAATAATGTTAAACACAAGGTTTAATACAGCTCCGAAAAGCGTGTATAGGGATATGAATTTTGTTTTTTCGGCATAGGTTATCAGCACCGAATAAAGGTTGAAAAGAAAGTAAGGAACGGTGGATATGGCAAAGGGAATTATAGTATAAATAGCCTCGCTGTATCCCTTTGGAGCAAGAACAAAAAGAATCTCCGGAGCAAGTCCGATTATAACAACAGACCCAAAGGCAACAAGATCGCTTAAGTTTTTTATAACGTCAAATAGCCCCTCATCATCCCCCCTCGTAAGCCTTCTGATTATCCAAGGATTAAGCGCCGATCCAAGCGCACCAATAAGACCAAAGAGCGCCATTCCGACAGTGTGGGCAACGGAGTATTTAGCTAACTGCTCAACACCGAGAGTGGCTTTTATAACAAGCTTGTCCGACCATCCCATAACGGCTCTTGCCACCGTGGCAGGAAAAAGGGGTAGGGAATTTTTTATAAGAAATGACAGATGCTCTCCTTTTGGCTTTTCGGTTTTTACAAGCCTTTTTATGAGTAGCACAGATGCAATTACCCCCGCAGCTATCAGGAGCCCAAGTATTCGTCCCATCGCCCCAAGACCAAAGGTGAAAATCAAGAAAAGGGATATTACAGGGGCGAGGAAGGATGAGAGCAGCTGTATAGTTATAACCTTTGTGTAATCGTAAGTGAATTTGCCGGAAAGCAGCTCTGTTGTTATTATAGCGTCAAATAAATTTTGGATCAATATCAAAACTACCAGCGTACTATCAAGGTCAAAAAAGCCATTAAATGCAAATAAAAGTGCACAAAATGCCGTGTTTATAATGGTTGATAGCAGGATAGTTGTATTTTCAAATCCCGATTTAGTGTCCTTAAACTTGCCAAGTCCCGAATAAATGACAGCGGGTGAAAGAAAGAGGGCGGATATAAGAGAAATTATAGAAAGAAGAGAAATGTAGTAGGAAAAATATCCATATTCTCCGGTATCGATAACTCTTGTAAAAATAGGAGTCAGGATAAGTCCGATGCCCTTTCCGATAGCAGTGCTGACGATATAGTAAAAGGACGCTCTTGCAGGCAGGCGAAATCTACCCTTGTCCAAAACTTCCTTCATATTTCTATCTCCTTTTTCTTTTTTATTCCCCCGTCGGCTAAAAAGACATACTTTTCTATTGATTTTATCCTGATGTTGTGATATAATTATATAAATTTTTTGTTACTTGGAGGCTATATGAATAAGTACCTGTCAGAGCTTTACTCTTCAGTAGTTGAAAAAAATCCCCATGAGCTTGAGCTGCACCAGGCTGTGCGTGAGGTTTTTGAATCTCTTGCCCCTGTTTTTGAAAAGCATCCCGAATATGAAAAAAAAGGTATTCTAAATATGTTAGTTGAGCCCGAGCGCGTGATAAAGTTCCGTGTTTCCTGGCTTGATGATCGGGGCAAAATTCAGGTCAACCGTGGCTTCCGTGTTCAGTATAGCAGCGCTATCGGCCCATACAAGGGAGGTCTTCGCTTCCATCCATCGGTAAACGAGGGTATCATCAAGTTCCTCGGCTTTGAGCAGACCTTTAAAAACTCTTTAACAGGGCTTCCAATCGGTGGCGGAAAGGGTGGATCAGACTTTGATCCCAAGGGCAAAAGTGAGGCTGAGATCATGCGTTTTTGCCAGAGCTATATGACCGAGCTTTATAAGTACATCGGTAAGGACGAGGACGTTCCTGCAGGTGATATCGGAGTTGGTGCAAGAGAAATCGGCTACCTCTTTGGTCAATATAAGCGCATTACAGGACTTTACGAGGGCGTTCTTACGGGCAAGGGTATCTCCTATGGTGGCTCTCTTGGCAGAAAGCAGGCTACCGGCTGGGGTCTTTGCTACTTTACCAATATTATGCTTCTTCAAAGGGGCGAGTCCTTCGATGGAAAAACCGTTGTCATCTCCGGCTCGGGCAATGTTGCCATATATGCTGCAGAAAAGGCTATGTCTCTTGGTGCAAGGGTTGTTGCAATGTCAGATTCCTCCGGTTATATCCACGACCCCGATGGTATAGATCTTGATTTGGTAAAGGAGATCAAGGAGCTTCGCCGCTGTCGCATCAGTGAATATGCAAATATCCGTAAAAATTCAACTTATATAGAGGGCTGCCGTGGTATTTGGCAGATTCCTTGTCATATTGCCCTGCCTTGCGCTACACAGAATGAGCTTAATCTTGAATCTGCAAGAATGCTTATCAAAAATGGTGTTATCGCGGTGGCAGAGGGAGCAAATATGCCCACAACACCCGAGGCTATTGATGCTTTCCTTGAAGCGGGAGTATTGTTTGGCCCTGCCAAGGCGGCAAATGCAGGTGGCGTAGCAACAAGTGCCCTTGAAATGAGTCAGAACTCCCAGCGTTTAGCCTGGACACTTGAAAAGGTTGATGAAAGACTTAAAAACATAATGGAAAACATCTACGCTTGTGCCTCCGCCGCTGCAAAAGAGTACGGTATGGAGGGTAACTTGGTTGCCGGAGCAAATATCGCAGGCTTCTTAAAGGTTGCCGATGCTATGATGGCGCAAGGTGCAGTATAAGAATTTTGCCATAAAAAACGAAAAAAATACTAAGGACGGATAAATTTTGAAAAAATACGACTATATTGCATTCGATCTTGACGGAACTCTCACCGATCCTGCCGAGGGGCTGATAAAGGGCTTTATCTATGCATTTGACCGAGTTGGTATAAAATATGATAATCCCGAAGACCTGCGTCGTTACATAGGTCCACCACTACACCAGGAATGGAAGCGCGAATACGGCTTCACAGAAGAGGAAACGGCTAATGCCATTACTATATTCAGAGAATATTATGACGAGCTTGGCTGGGCAGAAAACAAGCTTTATGACGGTATCGTTGAGCTTCTAAAAGCCTTAAAGGCGGCAGGAAAAACCATAGTTTTAGCAACCTCAAAGCCCGAGAATACCGCAAGAAGAATAATGGCACTGTTTAATCTCGATCAGTATTTTGATTTTATGGGTGGTGCCTCTAGCTCCAGCGTCAGGGATAAAAAGTGGGAGGTTCTTGAATACTCCCTTGAGGCCGTGGGAGCTATCGATAAATCTAAATGTATCCTGGTTGGCGACCGTAAATATGATGCTGAAGGCGCGAATATCTATGGCATCGATTCTATGGGCGTTCTTTGGGGACACGGCGATTTAGATGAGCTGGAGGCTGCAAGATTTACTTATATCGTTGAAGATACGAAGGCAGCAGAGGAAATTTTGATATAAATTCCAAGGTAATATAAAACCTGCAAAAAATCGAATAAAAATATAGAATTCCGGGGAGCGAGTCAAATCACCTCGGAATTTTGTATTATAAAAAGTTATATAATTTCTCGACTTTTACCGTAATGGTTCTTTGTTTTTTTACATTTTTCCATCCTTAAGGATAAAAGAATAGATTTTTTAGCAGCCGCCACAAAACAAACAAAAAGCCCCGACTTTTCTGCGAGGTAAATAAAAAATAATAAAAATCTTGAAAAACTATTTACTTTTATTAAATAATATGATAAAATAATATGAATAATTATGTACCCTTGGAGCAAAAAGTATGAAATGTCCTGTTTGTAATTTTTCTGATTCCAGAGTTCTTGATTCCCGTCCTGTTAACGAGGGCAGCAGCATCAAGCGCCGCAGAGAATGTCCATCCTGTGGCAAAAGATTCACTACATACGAGGTTGTTGACACAGTTCCGATCTCGGTTATCAAGCGCGATGGAAGAAAGGAATTCTTTGATAAGCATAAATTGATCGTAGGTATCGAAAGAGCCTGTCAAAAGCGCCCCTGTGACGCAGTGCAGATTGCCACATCTATTGAGTCGGAGCTTCAGAACACTCTGGTTACCGAAATCAGCTCATCTGAAATTGGCGAGATGGTTCTTGCAAGGCTTAAGGACATTGACATTGTGTCCTACATACGTTTTGCTTCTGTTTATCGCGAGTTCTGCGATATTGAGTCATTTACCGAGGAAATAAAGAAATTCAACAAAAAACCAAAAAGACGAATAGTAGTGGGGGAGGATAAGGAATGATTAAAAGTATGACCGCCTTTGGCAGAGCAAAGCATGAAGGCGAGATAAAGGATATTACGGTTGAAATTAAGAGCGTTAACTCCAGATATTTTGACTGTAATGTGAAAATGCCCCGTGCCTACATATTCCTTGAAGAAAGAATTAAAAACCACATCCAGAAAAACGCCATTGGCAGAGGAAAGGTTGATGTCTTTCTCACCGTTGAAAATCATAAAACAACAAACGTCAGCGTAGGAATTGATGAGGGCTATGCAAAAAGCTATATTGAAGCGCTCCGTATATTGCGTGACAGCTTTGGCCTTGCCGATGACATCAGCGTTATGACCGTTGCGAGAAACCAGGACATCTTCAGCTATGAGCGCGCCGATGAGGATATGGAGGAGGAATGGGAGCTTATCCGCTCGGTTCTTGATGAGGCTATTTCCGGCTTCGTTGCAATGAGAACCGTTGAGGGACAGAAGGCATCCGATGATATCCAGGTAAAGATAGAGCAGGTTCGCTCCTATGCAGATGAGGTAGAGGAGATTTCAAAATCCGATACAGTTGGATACCGCGATAAGCTTGAGGCAAAGCTCCGTGCTTTTCTTGATGATGAAAAGATAGATATAGATGAAAACAGAATTCTTACAGAGTGTGCTATATGGGCAGATAAGATCGCTATAGACGAGGAGCTGGTAAGACTTCGCTCTCACTTTGGCGCATTCTATGATATAATCAATTCTCCCGAGCCATCAGGCAGAAAGCTTGACTTCCTTATGCAGGAGCTTAACCGAGAAACAAACACAACCGGCTCAAAGGCTAATAACGCAAGAATCGCAAGAATCGTGGTTAACATGAAGGGCGAGCTTGAAAAGATCCGCGAGCAGATACAGAATATTGAGTAAGGAGTGGGATATGAAGTTTATTAACGTAGGCTTTGGAAATATGATTTGCGCTGACAGAGTGGTTGCTATTGCTTCACCTGATTCTGCTCCTATAAAAAGACTTGTGCAGGATGCAAAAGAGGACGGTAGAGTAATCGACGTTTCCTGTGGCAGAAGAACAAGATCGGTAATCATCACCGACTCTGAACACATAATTTTATCAGCTATCCAGACCGAGACTATCACAAACAGACTTACATCCGATGTGGAAGTTGATGCAGAAGATCCTGAGGAATAATAAGGATTTGTAAACTAAAATATACAAAACAGCAAAATAATTTAAGATGGAGATATAAAAATGATTTACCCAACCGTTGATCAACTTACAAATGGCGAGTTTAATCGCTACGAGCTCGTAGTAGGCGTTGCTAAGTGCGCACGCATAGTAACAGACGAGTACATTGAGATGAGAACAAAGATGCAGAAGCTTATCGACAATCACGAAACAGAAAAGCCTCTCTCCGCTCTCATCGATCCGGAGTACAAGGATCAGAAGGCAGTTAAGATTGCCATTGCAAAGATGGAGTCCGGCAGATTCGTAATGAAGCGTCCCGAGGAGATCTGAGGATAAGATGGTACTTGAGGTTTATCTTTTAGATATTCCTTATCACGTTGACCGTCCCTTTGATTACTCTGCAATTGATGGTGCTTCTGTTGGAAGTATTGTCAAAGTCCCTTTCGGCAGGGCGAATAAGCTTCGTCTTGGCATCGTCACAGGAATAAAAGCGACGAGCGAAGAGGAAAATATAAAGCCCGCGCATTCGGTTCATAATGACCGCTTCTCCCTATCTCGGGAAATGCTCGGGCTTTGTTTTTTCATAAAGGAGTACACCCTTTGTACTCTTGGCGAGGCAGTTCGCACCATATTGCCGCCCGGATCCCTTCGTGAAAATCTTAATGTAAAGATAAACAAAACCTGCGTCCTTAATAAATCGAGAGAGGAGGTAGCAACCCTTCTTTCGCTCACCGGACGTGATGGTATCAGATCCGAAGGGCAGCGCCGAATTCTCTCATATCTTTTAGATATCACATCTGCCGATATGGGGCTTATTCGTGACATTCCGGGATATAGCTCTGCGCAAATAAGGGCGCTCTCTGACCGAGGAATAATCAAAATCCTGGAACACGAGACCATAAGGAATCCATACTCCGAGTATTCTAAAAATCAGGATAACTCCGAGATCATTTTAAGCCAAGCCCAGTCTGTTGCCTACGAGAGCATAGAGCGCCTGTATGAGGAAAAGGTAGCAAAATGCGGTCTTCTATTTGGCGTTACCGGCTCTGGAAAAACCAAGGTTATTATGAAGGCTATCGACCGTGCGTTGGCAGATAAAAAAACTGTAATAATGCTTGTTCCCGAAATATCACTAACGCCCCAAACGGTTAATCTTTTCTGCCGCAGATATGGCGAGAGGGTTGCCGTTATACATTCCTCCCTTTCAGAGGGTGAGCGCCTTGACGCCTATGCAAGAATAAAGCGCGGGGACGTAGATTTGGTAATCGGAACACGTTCGGCAATTTTTGCCCCCCTTGAAAACATCGGACTGATTGTTATAGATGAAGAGCACGAGCATACATATAAGTCCGAAAGCTCTCCAAAGTATCATGCCCGTGACGTTGCGGCATACAGATGCGGAAAAAATAATGCACTGTTGCTTCTGGCTTCAGCCACCCCATCTCTTGAGAGCTTTTACAAGGCAGAAACAGGCAGCTATACTCTCATACCCCTTCGTCAACGATATGGTGGCGCAGCCTTGCCGAGGGCAGTTATAGTTGATATGCGTGAGGAGCTACGACTTGGAAACACCTCGCCAATCAGCGACAGACTCTTAAAATCCCTTGATGAGGCTTATGAGAATGATAAGCAGGCAATAATTTTCTTAAACAGAAGAGGCTACTCCAGCCAAATAAATTGCCGTGAATGTGGCGAGGTGCTGACCTGTCCCAGATGCTCTGTTTCTCTCACTCATCATACAAGCAGTGATGGCGGCAGACTTTTGTGTCACCTCTGTGGCTATGAGGAAAGAATGCCTAAAATATGCCCCTCCTGTGGCTCTGATAACCTTGCATTTCTCGGTTTTGGAACGCAGAAGCTTGAGGGCGAATTAAATAGATATATACCCGATATGCGCGTTATGCGTATGGATGCCGATACCACCTCGGGTAAGCTGGCCTATGACAAAATGCTTGAGGACTTCCGTTCCGAGCGGGCAGATATTCTACTTGGTACGCAGATGGTTGCAAAGGGACACGATTTTCCAAAGGTAACCTTGGTTGGCGTAGCCTTGGCGGACACATCACTCTTTGTCAGCGATTTTCGCGCCTCCGAACGTACGTTTTCACTCCTGACGCAGGTAATTGGCAGAGCGGGAAGAGCAGAGTCAAACGGCACCGCAGTAATACAAACATTTGTGCCTAAAAATGAAACTATAAGGCTTGCCTGCCTCCAGGATTATGAAAAATTCTATAGTGGCGAGATTGCCGTGCGTCGTGAGCTTTCCTATCCGCCGTTTTGTGATATGGTTCAGCTTACTATGACCTCGGAGGATGAGGCAGCACTTCATCAGTATTCAAAAAAACTCTCTGACCTGATAGTTAAAAAGCTTGCCACAGAGTATTCTCGCATGCCGTTTATGGTCTTTGGGCCCTTTGAAGCCCACGTATATAAGGTGAATGAAAAATATCGCCTGCGTATGGTTATCAAATGTAAGCTCAATAAGGACTCAAGAAGGCTCTTCCACGAGCTGCTCTGCCACGCAGGCAAAAACAGAGATGTTACATTGTCAATAGACCTTAACCCCTTAACCGTGTAATTTTAGTACAAATAAGGCAAATATACAAACAATTATTTACATTTTATGGTGTAAATGCAGAAAAAACAAACAAATACAAAGTAAGGAAAAATAAAAATGGCAAAATTAAAGATAGTTAAGTTTGGCGACCCCCTCCTTCGCAAGGTGTCAAGACCTGTTGAGGAAATCACTCCCAGAATACTTACTCTCCTTGATGATATGAAGGATACAATGCGTGATGCCGGTGGATGCGGACTTGCTGCAGTGCAGGTTGGTGTTCTTCGCCGCGTTGTTGTTATCGAGGTAGAGGAGGGAAAAGTTATAGAACTCATCAACCCAAAGATCATTGCCTTTGCAGGCGAGCAGGAGGAGGTTGAGGGCTGCCTTTCATTCCCCGGCAACTACGGTATTTGCAAGCGCCCTGCCCACGTTACCGTAAAGGCTATGGATAGACATGGCAAAACATTTACAATCAGCGGTGATGAGCTTTTAGCCAGAGCGCTTTGCCACGAGTGTGACCACCTTGATGGAAAGATTTATACCGATATTCAGAGCCGTGCTCTTACTGTTGAGGAAATAGAGCGACTTCGTGATTAATTAGGAGGCTATATGAAAATTCTTTTTATGGGTACTCCCGAAATATCCATGACATCTCTTGCAAGGCTTGTTGAGGACGGCCATAACATTGTGGCGGTTGTAACGGGAGAGGATAAACCTCGCGGTCGCGGAAATGTGATGACTCCTACCCCCTGTAAGGCGTATGCCCTGGAGCACGGAATTCCTGTATATACACCAAAAACACTGCGTGATGAGGCATTTGCAGAGCTTCTTGCATCTATCGACCCCGACCTTATTGCAGTTGTTGCTTACGGCAAAATTTTGCCTCGCAATGTTCTTGATTATCCAAAGTACGGCTGTATCAATCTCCACGTTTCTCTCCTGCCAAAATACCGTGGCGCAGCTCCAATGCAGAGAGCTATTATGGAGGGCGAGCGAGAAACCGGCGTTACCATTATGCACATGGCAGATGGCGTTGATACGGGAGATATTATCAC
>JAZKZW010000077.1:0-3440 GCA_045612865.1 Eubacteriales bacterium | reverse complement strand
GTGTACCAACCGTCAAAGGTTTCGTTCATAACGTACATACCCAGCTTATCGCAGGCATCAAGAGTTATCCGAGATGCGGGGTGATGGGCAATTCTCACGGCGTTAAAGCCGTTTTCCTTGAGAATTCTAATTCTTCGCTCCTCTGCATCCTTGTATTCGCAAGCGCCGAGAACTCCGTGATCGTGGTGAATACAACCACCACGAAGAAGAACTCGCTCACCGTTTACGGTAAGTCCATCTTTAGCGCTCCACTTAAGGCTTCGGATACCGAATTTTACGCTTTTCTCATCGGTGTCGGTTTTAATAATCGCGGTATAAAGAAATGGCGATTCCGCGCTCCAAAGACGAGGATTATCAATGGTTATCTCGCCACACTCTCCGTTATAAATAAGCTTGTTTCCCTCAAATATTTCTAAGCTATGTTTACATTTCGCAGTGCTTTCGGCTAAAATCTCTACAACCGCAGGGTTAATGCTCTTTGTAATTATGCTAACATCTTTTATGTAGCACTTATCTCTGATGAGAAGTGTAACAGGTCTGTAGATACCCGAGCCGGAATACCAGCGGCAGTTCGGCTCAAGAGAGTTATCTACAAGCACGGTAACTGCATTTTCACCTTCCTTGATATGGTCGGTAATATCAATGTCAAACGCAGTGTAGCCATATCGATGTGTGCCTGCCAATGCTCCGTTTATGAGAACCTTTGAATTGTGGTAAACTCCCTCAAAGTGAAGAACGAAGGATTTCCCTGAATCCCTTTCGTCAACGTGGAAAATCTTCTCGTAAACGTACTTTCCACCGGGAAAATATCCTGAGTTTATGCCATTTCTTGTGCTTGGCGACCTTTTTTCGGTCTGCATAGCATCGTGAGGCAGATCAATCTCCACACCTTTCTCACCGGGTTTATAGAAAATCCAGCTCTTATTAAAATCCAAAATCATAGAAAAACCCCCATACTTTCGGTATTTTATCATAATTATATCATTTTTCTATTGCAAAATATTGCATAATAGTATATAATTATACATAAAAGTACATGAATTGGAGATTTTTATGAAAAATATATACGCTTACCCGGAGTTGTTCTACGCATCGCACTATCTTCCCGTGGCACTTTACGAGGACGGGAGGTTTGTATCGTCAGCGGGATTTTATGACGAGGGTGATCCTTATCCATTTGTTTTTCCAAAGCTTTCAGAAATGACATCTCCGGCTATTACCGTATCATCCGACACGGGATATTTCGGTATGGTCAGATCCTCGGACGGAAGATTTTGCCTTGTATTTGGACCTGCCTATTCTACACCCGTAACAGAGGATTTTATCAGGACATATATAAGCAAAAATGCGATATCGCCCGATCGATTTTCTGACATTGCGTCCTTTCTTGGCGGAATACCGCAGTATACCTATAATCAGTTTCTGAACCTTATGCTGTATCAGCATTTTATCCTTACGGGCGAGGCAAGAAGCATTACCGATACCTTTGGTATAACCGATACGGAAATCCAGGAGATCATCGGCCATCAGCATTCGGAAAAGACATATCAGGCAAGAGAGGAAGCAAGGCCGCACGGCACATATCCATTCGAGCAGCAAATGCTTAATCTCACAAAAAACGGCGAGACCCAAAAATTAAATCAATTCTTACTGTCTGCAGCAACAATTCCCAATGCCGCAACCGAGGGCAAGCTTGCGGAAACTCCGCTAAGACAGGCTAAAAATATCTTTATTGGCTTTGTTACTATTATTGGAAAATTTGCTGCCATTCCTGGTGGAATGGACATTGAAGAAACATATCAGCTCATAGACACTTACATTCAGGAATGTGAAAAGCTCCAGAGCGTCGAAGCTGTTAAAAATCTGCAGTACAATATGCCAATGGATTTTGTAAAGAGGGTTGCCGCGCAAAAGCTTCCCGATGGTGTATCAAGGGAAATATACACCTGTATGCAGTACATTTCCACCCATATAAACGAACCTATAACTGCCGAGGATATTGTAGCCTTTTCTGGAAAAAGCCGCGCTTATCTCTTTAAGCGATTCAAGCAGGAACTCAAAATGGGAATTGGAGAGTATATAAACGAATGTCGCCTTCGCGAAGCAAAATCTTTGCTACGATATACCAACAAGCCTATCAGTGAGATCAGTAATTACCTTTGCTTCTCCAGTCAATCTCATTTCCAAAATTCATTTAAAACTAAATTCGGAACAACACCTAATTCATATCGCCAAAACACAAACATTTCATTTATTAAATAAAAATTCGTTTACACTACAGCGTAAATCTAAAACCAACCCCAAATGTTTTTTCTGAAAGAATAACCATTTGCAAACATCCTGTGAACTTTATAAACAACCTATTCGCGAACACATTGAAACACGATATAATGCAGTCAGCAAAACTGAAAACGATGTGTTCAGCGAAAAGGATTTTACAATAAAAGCAGGGAACCGCTGCAAATTAAGCCTAGTATTTTGAGGTTTACTACTAAACGATTCATAGGACAAAAATACTCAAAATGCTGTCAGCACAGAGATGATGGGCTTATACTCCTCACTCGCGAGCCTCTGCGCTACGCTTGATGCTTGGTGCTACGCACCTTGTTGTGTTACCACAACGCTCGTGGAGCAATCTTCCTCGGCTCGCTTACAAGCAAGCTTGTAGACTCGCTCTGCGTCGATTATCTGGCGCAGGTAACAACCCGCAGGCTTGGCATGACTGTTGCTGTTGCGGTTGCAATCGAGGAAGCAAGCAAGTGATTTGCATTTCTGCTTTGATTTATACTGGATAATTTGAGATTTGTTTTGATTGAATTCAACAACTTAATCCTTAAATTATCCCTTGTAAAAATCCTAAAAGCACAAAAACCTAATAAAAAAGTTAGACACATCATTTTGGAGAAATCCTCGGTGATGTGTCTAGTTTTTTATATGTATTTTATTCAATTTCAGAAAGGATTTTTAGAAAGCCTCTAATCATCCCACTTAATCACAGTTAATATAAGCAGTATATTTAGTTTTTTATTCAAACTCACATTTGTTCTTCCATTGTGGATAGGCGGCAAGCGGAACTTACCGCCTATTTAAGTGTTGTTCAGTCTTATTCCACTGTTACTATGCAGGTGGGGTAGGGAATACAATTAGTTGACCAACTATTTATGTTCCTTACTCAAAATCCTCAGCGGGAGCGTCAACTCCCGTAACGTTAATTACACCGTCAGGATAACTGTATTCAGGATCATTTACCCAGTATTCAGCAGGATAATAACCATATTCGTCTTCATATGATTCAGCAATCTCGTGTTGAACTTCGCCTTCAAGCTCATATCTGTATGCTATATCCCAAGCTGTATAAACAGTTTTGTCGGTAGGATCATCATAGAAAGTAACTCTTCCCATACTTGATAAGCTTATAGCAGAATATGCATTGTCAAAGT
>JAZKZW010000076.1:0-9866 GCA_045612865.1 Eubacteriales bacterium | reverse complement strand
TGAGAAATCTTAGATTCATATTCGCCACAAGTACAAACTCTACGATATTCGATAGTTGTATCTGTTTCTTCGTATACTTCCCAATCGCCTAAAACGTGGTCAGCAAGCTCGCCTCTGGTTTCGCCACATTCGCTACAAGTTTCAGGAACAAGGCAAGTAGCGGGTGTCCAGTTGTGACCGAGAGCTTCGCCATCTACTGCACCACAAGCGGAACAGGTCTTGGGATTTGTACAATCAGCATCTACCCAAGTGTGCTCTGTGCAAAGGCTTTCACCACATCTGTCACAACGATTGTTGCTGTCAGCTACGTCTGTATGACCGAGCTTGTCAAGTTCTTCTGTTTTTGTATGCTCAGCATTGTGAGTACATGTGTATGTCTTAACACCTGCTACTGTACAGGTAGGTTCTGTTGTTACAACGCCATCATTCCATGCGTGTGCATTGGTATCAACAGGGATTTCTTCTGTATAAGAGTCACCACATTCGCAAGTGAATGTCTTAACGCCTGCTGTAGTACAAGTAGGAGCAAGAGTTACTGTTTCGGTGTAGCTGTGCTCGTGAACTGCAGGATATTTGGACCATTCGCCAGCACCCTTATCCCAAGCACCTTCTGCAACTGTGTAGCAGTTGTTATCGTTGGTAGGAACTGTAAGGTCAGATGTCTGGTTCCACTTATTATTCCAGTTGTTAGCTGTTGTGCCGGGATTCATACGGCAGAAGATTATGTTTGTATAACCCTCGTAAATACCAGCTTCCCAAACGCCGTCGCCATCTTCATCAGTCATGCTAACCCATGCATTGCCTGCATCGTTCCACATATAAACTGCGAATCTTGCATTATCGGATTTCCAGTTAGCATTAGGAACAAGGTAGAGTGTAACTGCGATTTCAGGCTCGGTAGGAACATCCTCGCCGTCCTTAGTGTAAGTAATGGAATTATCGGAAACGTGGTATGTGATAACGTAAGTTCCGGCTCCAACGGAGATATTGTTTCCGCTTGTGCCAAACCAACCGTCATTAATCTTGTTATAAACCTTGAATTCTGTTGTGCTTGCAAATGTAACTTCAATTGTCCAAGTAGCCTTGTCTTCAGACTCGGTCATCTTGTAATCATCTGAGAGTGCCCAGTCGGTAATGAAGGAGCCTCTGAGATACATTTCGTGAGTTACGGTATCTTCAGCAACGTCGGATTCAATAGTAATTGCGCCAGTAGCAACGTTATAAGTTACAACGTGAGTACCGGGAACAAGAGAGATATCCTGACCATCAATGCCAATATATCTGTTCTCGCCGGTAAATCCTGTAGCGTTGTTATAAAGCTTGAATGAAGCACCCTGTGTGAGAACAAGAGTACCGGTCCAGGTAGTACCATCAGAGCTTTCTGTAAGATGCCAAGCATCAGTAAGAGCAGCTGTCAAGCTCCAGTTATCGGTCATAGAACCGATGAAGTACATATCGTGTGTACGAACAAGCTTATCAACAACCCCTGTATCAGTCTCGCCACAAACAGAGCATACGCGTGTCTTAACGCCTTCTGCTTCATATGTAGGAGCAGTTGTTACTTCCCATTCGCCCCAGTTGTGACCGAGAGCAGCCACTTCATCAGCTACATAGGAGTGTTCACAATCACAAGTATAAGTGGTATAACCGGCTTCTGTACAAGTGGGAGGTGTTACAACTGTATCATAATCGTGTCCGGTAGCGGGAATTACTTCTGTATAAGAAACACCACAAACACAATTATAGGTCTTAACACCGTCTTCTGTACAAGTAGCAGGAGTTGTTACTTCAGAAGTGTAAGAGTGTGTGTGTCCAGGCTCAAGAACAGGAATAACCTCTGTTTTTACATCACCGCAAGTACCGCATACGCAATGCTTTGAGCCTTCGGATGTATATGTAGGTTCTACATCAACAATCCAACCACCATAAGAGTGACCGAGAGCGTCAACTGTAACAGTTTCTCTGCTCATTTCGTGTGTCTTGCAAACGGAGCAGTAAACTACAAGGTCGTAGCTGCCATCAGCTGTACATGTTGCATCAACAACATTTTCCTTAACAGCTTCACCGGCACTGTGACCGAGAGCATCAACCACAAGCTGTTCAACACGGTAGTCACAGTTAGTACAATGATAACCGGCTGTAAGACCTGTAGCGGTACAAGTAGGAGCAACAGCAGCATCGTCAACAAGGTTGTGACCGAGAGCATTGCCATATTCCACACCACAAACGTCACAAACTACGCCGCTTGTACAAGTAGCGTGTCCGCCGCTGTGGGAGTGGTCATTCCACTTAGCATAAATTGTAGTATTGGAAACTACTGCGTCTGTTTCGAAGTTCCAGGGAGTTGTGAATTCGGCGTCCTTATACCAGCCGGCAAATTCATCATATCCTCTTGTAGGATCTTCAGGTCTTGTTACAAGACCGCCGCGCTTAACCATAACGGAAGCTATTTCGCTACCACCGTTAACTTCATAGGTAAGCGTGTACTCGTTTGGCTCTACAGACTGGAAAAGACCGCAGGCAGTAAATGCCAAAATCGAGATGATCATAATGATCAACAATGGGAGTAATCGCTTTTTCATTTGTTTCTCCTTTGAATTTTAATAAATAAATTCCGGGTGCTTGATAGCAAAATCGCGTATCGTACACTCCAATTTATCGCATATATTATATATATTAACTATATAAATGTCAATCCGTTTGAACCAAAAACGGCATATTGCACAAACAAGTTTGTGAAAAGTGATAGTCCTATAAATGCGTAATAATTAACAAAAGTAAAAAAACAAACGTTAAGATGCTTTTTGATTTTTCACATCGTCAGAGAAGATGGTATCAACATGTCAAATCGTCACAGCACGCAAACGGCAATATAAAAGCAAAAAGCTACTGCGAAAAACGCAGTAGCCAAAAATATGGAGTCAGCATTGCTAAACGTAAACACTAAAGAGGGGAGGAGAAAGAAAGGTAATATGAGCATGTGATAAATTAATCTTGACCAACATAAAAGGAGTTAAACATTTAGCAATGCTGATTTAAGCGAAATTGTTTGCCGATGGCGCAATGCAAGGAGGTGCGCTACGCCACCGACAGGAGATTTTTAGTGGACAGGAGAGAGTTATCCGCCAAAAATCATCACCAAAATAAGGAGAAGGAAAAATAAATGATTTTGAGTATGATCTGCCTTCTTCGCTACGATTATATCATGCAAATGTGAACGCAATATAGCCAAATTTTTAAGTGCTGTTAAATCTTGTGCTTTTTTGCAAAAAAATCAGAATGTAAACATAATAATGTTTCACAAAAACACGTTAGGAGAATCACAGCGTGGAATAAGCAAATTTCTTTTTTATTATCCTTGCAAAAGGCAGAGAAGTGTGATATAATGTTAATGAAAAAACAGCTTGCCGATGTATGTCGAGCAAGTCAACGTAAATAAATAGATTTGAGAAGGAAATTTGAGATGAAAGATTCATTTGTTTTCGCTGTCAATGCAGTATCTCCGATTCTAATAATGGTTGTAATCGGATACGTACTGAAAAAGGTGGGATTATTAAGCGGCGATTTAGCAAAATCTATAAACAAGCTTGTGTTCAAGGTATTTCTCCCTGTAATGCTCTTCAATAATATTTACAAAATCAGCGATATGGGTAGCTTTCGCCCCGGATACATCATTTACAGTATAGTTGCTATAGCAGTAATCTTTACCCTGTGCCTTGTATTTGTAATATTTTTCACAATGGATCCAAAGAAGCGTGCTGCATTGCTCCAAGGCTCTTTCAGAGCAAATTATGCTCTAATCGGAATCCCCTTGGCAGAAGCGCTTTTTGGTGCAGAAGGCGTAGCGGTTGCGACTATTTTATCAGCTTTTACAATTCCAACATTTAACATTTTTGCAGTTATAAGTCTTTCCATTTTCCGAGAGGGAGCAGAGAGACCAAGTGTTAAGAAAATATTACTCGGAATTGTTAAAAATCCACTTATCCAAGGCGTGGCTGCAGGAGCAGTTGCATTACTGATTAGAGCTATTTTTGTAAAGTATGGTGTACAATTCAGGCTTGTTGACGTAGAACCGGCATATAAAGTTATAACCTGGCTTACAAATCTTGCAACACCACTTTCCTTGCTCGTGCTGGGTGCACAATTTGAGTTTTCAGCCGTTTCCGATCTCAAGCGCGAGATAATTAGCGGAGTGGTTATTCGTAATGCTTTGATACCTCTGTTTGGCCTTGGCGTTGCATATCTTTTCTTCAAGGATTTTGGCGGTGCAGAGTTTGCTGCTTTAGTGGCAGTTTTTGCTACTCCTATCGCGGTGTCCAGCGTTCCTATGGCACAGGAAATGGGAGCCGATGCTACTCTGGCAGGTCAGCTGGTCGTGTGGTCCACCATAGCATCCACATTCTCGGTATTCTTCTCATCGCTTATTTTACATTCATTAGGCGTATTTGCCTGAAAAAACAAAGATCAACAAAAAAAGCAGATACTTTTCCATAGCGGACTTGTACCTGCTTTCTTTTTATTGTTTTTCAAAAACTGAAATGAAAAAGCTCCGTAGCCCCTCCTCTGTGTCTGTGGTGAGTGTTGGTGTTTTCATATCGTAATAATATTCACCACTTTTTATGTTCTTTGACAATCGGTCAAGAGGGAATCCTTCAACCTTTTTCTCGTGGGGAATGGGGCAGAGAATGAACGGCTCTGTAGCAATAGAAATATCCATGCTGGCGTAGTGTCTATCCTTATCTAAAATGAGGTAAATCGCATTTCTGTATCTTCCGATAAGATGTCCGCCGTGCTTTGCTGAAAGTGCACCATAATATTCTGTCATCTCGCTGTCCGAAAGCTCACGCCCATTAATGCGTCTTACATAAATGCCGGGCTGCTCTTCCTCCGGTATATCATCAAAGTAAAGTCCGCTGTCGCAGGAGAATACCGGAATTCCGAAAGCTTCAAAATAAGTCCTTGCTTTCAGCTCTGCATTTTCAAGCGGAGATTTTCCGCACTCCTCAACCATAGGAATTTTACCATGAACATCCTTTAAGCTTATAATTTCAATCCCTGTGGATTTCAATGCATTTTTCATTAAGTTTAGTTTTGCTTCGTTTGTTGTTCCGTATAATAATTTCATAAAATCTACCTAAAAAGTAAACTATAGTTGTCTAAAATAGCGTTTTTTGCGAATATTTGATATATTACCTGATAAAGAACTCGAGAACTTTAACATTGAAATCAGGAGCTTCTTCATAAACTGCATGACCAAAATCTTCATAAATATAGCAGTCTATATCCAGCTTGTCAGCTATTTCTAATGCAGCATTTTCACCAACGATTTTGTCCTTATTTCCACCTATTACAAGGGTGGGACACTTGATTTTTTCAATCTCATCATAGGCGGCGCATGTGAGGCAGGAAAGTGCCTGATTTATGAATCTTTCGGGATTTTTCGGCTTTTGAATAAGGGTCAAAAGAGGCAACAGAGGTCTGTATTTTTTAAGATATTTTTCGGAGTACATCTTTTCTGCCATATCGGTAATAAGGCTCTTATAATCCCCTTTTTCGGTGAGTGAAACCCAATTATTTATAACCGAAATCACGGTCTCATTATTCCTTGCGGCGGTTACTGCCAATGCCAATTTTTCTACAAGATCAGGTCTGTCTATTGCCAGATACTGCCCGATCATACCACCTTGCGAAACGCCTAAAACGCAGGCATTTTTTATTTTCAAAAGGTCCATTGCTTCGGCGATATCCGAAGCCATCTCACGCACAGTTGTGTCCCTTGTAATTTCAGGGCGCCTGTCAAAAAGATATACTGTAAAGCCACCTCTGGCAAAGATTCTATACATCAGAGCAAGTGTGAGCCCAGAGCCTTTGATGCCATTGGTGTTAAGCCCTTGTATCATAACCAAAGGTCTCTCGCCTTTGCCAAATTTGATGTAGTCGATCTCGCCGGAGCTTATGGTGAGCTTTCCTTCCTTAAGATTAAATAGCATAGGTCAGTCCTTTCTGTATTCGTAGAGCTTGTAGAGCTTGCTTGCCATTTTACCTGCATAAAGCTTTTTGAATATCTTTTTCTCCAATCCTTGTAGCTGATCTATCATATCGGTAGGAGTCATATCCTTTTCGCCAACAAAGTTAAGCGCAGTGCCCTGAACAATTGCCTCCGGCACGTCGATTCCGTAAACCATAGTAACTCCAACATCGTTAACAGGATTTTTGAATTTAGACATTTTTGCCGCAAAAACAGAGTATGCGTCCATAAGTACAGAAACCTTGTTAAACTTATAGGAGAGAGCGGTGAAAAGCTGTGTAACTTCCTCGTTTTTCAGATACATACTAATGCCTTCCATAACAACAATTGCCTCGTCCGAATCAGGGATGAAAGAAATCCATTTTGCATCTCGCGCATCGCCACATATCATCTTGTATGTTTCATCTTCATCAAAGTATTTTCGTCTTTCAGAAATAACCTCGGGAAAATCTATGTCAAACCAGTGCGCACCGTGATTTCCAACGCGAATTATTCTGCTGTCCATACCGCATCCGATATGTAAAACAGTGGCGTTTTTATGTGTGTCGATTTTCTCTTTCAGCCATCTGTCAAACACCGCAGAGCGTATGCCCATATAGTAGGCAAGCCACTTGGATTTTGATTTCCCCTTAAGCTCAAATCCCTCTGCATCCCAGATCTTTTCTGCCATTTTATCTTCGAGTATAATATTTTTCTTGCTGACAAAAGCCTTACCAAAAAGGGGTATATATAAAGTTTTGTTTACATTATCCATAGTTTTAGCCTCAAAATCTTTTAATTTGTTATTTTCGTAAAGCTTAATTCCATATTTTATATCCGGCTTTAGTACCAGCGTTCTGAAGAGTAAATTTGCTCGTATTATATCCTCTCCGAAAAATGGTATATCAACCTTTCTTGCCTTCGGACGGAGCTCTGTATCCCAGCCGTAAGCAGAGTCAACATCGGTTAAAATCTCTGTTCCGCGACCAGCATAAATTTTGCTTTTTCCGTTCATCTTAAAGCCGTTCTGCGCCATCATCTTTCCCATGATACCAGGCATAAATTCCAGCTCGCCAACACAGTTTACATACACCACAGGAACGTCAAATGCATCTCTGTATGCACCGCAGAAATAGTCGTTTAGAGACACTTCTTCATCGGGCTTTTTTGGGTCTGCGGGACAGCCGTGAGGAAATAAAATTAATGATAATTCTTCGTCCTTTACATTGTCATAAAAATGCTTTCTTCGTGAGTCATAGCAGATGCCGATACCCACCTTTCCAAAGGGAGCTTCTATGATATTCGGAAAATCTCCGCGCTTGAAAACCGCCGCCTCACCCTCGGATTTACTAACAACGCCAAGAACGCCGTTTTTATCGGCAATCATATATCTGTTATAGTAGTCACCATTTTCAAAATCCAGATATCCAACGCCAATATAGCACCCGTATTTTTTCGCCATCTTGATAGCCCACTCTGATGTATCCTTGCCACAGTCGTCAGCGTACTTCCACATTTCTTGAGAAGCCATATAGCTGCAAATCGCAAGCTCGGGTAGCACCACAAATTCGGGGGAGGAAAGTTTGGAAATCAGCCCCTCAATATAGGTCTTACGATTGTCAATTCCTTTAATGCTGTTGTCAAGCTCTAAAGCAAAAATTCTCATATTGTCACCTCGCAAAAGTAAAATTTATCTCTTGGAATTTATAAATTTCTCTGCGTCAGAAAGTATCCTTCGTGAATCCTCAAAGGTCAAAATGCGCAAAGCATCAGCGTATGTAAAGAACCCCGCATCGGTGATTTCTTCAACTTGGCGAATAATTTTATCGCTTACACATCTGCCGAGAAAATAAACAACCTGCTTCAGCGCATTTTTCTTGCTGGGCATCCTATACTGTATCTCGTGCCTGAATTCAACTATAGGCTCAACCTCGATATTGGTTTCCTCTTTCAACTCTCTTGTGGCTGTCTCGATTTCGCTTTCACCATTTTCAACGTGTCCCTTTGGAAAGCCAATATCACCGTTTAATCCTCGTATAAGTAAATAATAATTTACATTTTCTATAGTTTTATATGCAACAAAGCCGCATGATTTTTCCATCTTACTAAAAATCCTTTGAAAGTTATTTAAGCGATCTAAGCTTAATGTTTTTGATTTTTTTCTTGTATTTTTCTAGATCTACCCATCGTCAATGGGATATACATAGGTATTCATAACAATATTTCCACCGTTATAAATCTTCATAAAATTCTAAAATTCTTATTCGCTTTTATAAATTATATCACAAAGCGACAGAAAAGTAAATAGAAATTTCCTGAACTACAAAACTTGATTTTTTACATGGTATGTGTTATAATCTAAATAAAAGCAACAAAAGGAGGCCGTGTTTATGCGCAAGGAATATGAAAACGGCTATTATGTCGGAGAGCTTAATGAAAATGGCGAACGCCATGGAGAAGGCACATATTTTTGGAACAATGGTGATAAATATGAAGGCCGGTGGGAAAACGGCGAGCGCAGTGGAAGCGGAAAAATGTCTTTTGCCAACAACAATGTCTATGACGGAGAGTGGAAAAACAACAAGCGCCATGGAAAAGGCTCGTTAACCTGGCATAACGGAGATGTCTTTATCGGCGAGTGGATCAAAGGTAACCGCAATGGATATGGCGAAGCTTTTTATATTGACGGCACAATATATGAGGGCGAGTGGAAGGACAACAAACGTCACGGAAAAGGCATATATTCCTGGCCCGATGGAGATAGATATGAGGGCGAGTTTGTCAATGGCAAGGCTGAAGGCTTCGGAGTCCGCTACTCTACAAAGGAGTATGTAAAATATGATGGCGAATGGAAGGATGGCAAGCGCCACGGAAAAGGAATAATAGAGCTTACAAATGACCAGCTTTACGATGGCGAATGGAGCAACGACCTCTGGCACGGTGAAGGCCGCTTATACTATGCAAACGGCGACTTTTTTGAAGGTGAATTTAAGGAAGGAACCTTTGACGGCCACGGCATTATCTATTTCAATAACACAGAAGAGATAGAGGGCGAGTGGAAGGATGGAATGCTTAACGGTCACGGAACTCACTATATGAACAACCAAAAAATATACGAAGGTGAGTATCGTAACGACCTGCGCCACGGAAAGGGAATTGCCATTTTTGAAGATAACGTAGTTTTTGAAGGCATATATAACTGCGGCTCTTTTGAATCTGGCAGGTTGGATATTGACGGAAATGTATATGAAGGCACCTTTGAAGACAACCTATTCCACGGTAACGGAACATTCTGCTGGAAAAACGGCGATAAATATGAGGGCGAATTCTGCCACGGCGCAATAACCGGATGGGGAATTCTCGGCTACTGGGATGGAACTATCTATGTTGGAGAGCTTGTTGACGGCTATGAGCACGGCCACGGAGTGATATATTTTACCGATGGAAATAAGTATGATGGCATCTTTGACCACGGCGCTCCAAAAGAACTCCTAGATCAAAACTAAACCTCCGATAATTCAGATGAATAAGCAAAGATAAATCAACAAAAAATGGGCGACCAAAATGGTCGCCCTAATACATTTTAAAAGATAAAGCATCGAAAATATGTAAAATTAATCAATCCTTTTTATCGTCCTCATATTTTCTGGAAAGAAGCACCTAGGCAAAGAAGCGAAGAACCTACGCATATCCAAACAAAACTTCAACTGCATCCTTCAGTGGCAAAACAGTAATTTCCTCATCGTCCTTGAGATATTTCAAAAGATTTTCTATCTTTTCCCAGTGGTTTTTCATCTCAAATTCATAAGAATGCCCCGCAATAACAAACAGAGAATTTGTCAAATCATTATTCTTAAAT
>JAZKZW010000075.1:0-6380 GCA_045612865.1 Eubacteriales bacterium | reverse complement strand
CGGCAGAAAGCCCATTATCCAGTTCTCCAAGTGGACTCTCACAAACGAGATGGTTGGCGACACTGTATATGGTGATATGAGCTTCTCTGAATACATCAAGGAATCTTTTACTAAATAATTTTGCTGAATAATTTTGGCGATTACGTCAGAGAAAGCATCGAGTCGCATCGCTCAACATAGGTAACTATGCCATCGCTCGCTCCCTCGCTTTTCTTCGTACTCACTCAAAATTCTCCTAGCAAAAAACGCGTTTAGAAATTTTAAAAATTCAACAAAAAACAACATTACAAAAAATATTACATAAGGAGAAAACAAAATGTATTGGAATTTAATTTGGATCGTTCTTGTAGTTTGTGCAGCACTTTGCGCAATCGGTTTCTATAAGTTCGTTTACTTCCTTTCCATCGGTTACGGCTTTGCAGTAGCAGGCGGTGGTATCGCAACTCTTATTATTGGCCTCACAACAAAGGGTGGTGCTCCTATCTGGATCACAATTATTCAGGCAGTTCTCTTCATCATTTATGGCGCTCGTCTTTCCGGTTTCCTTCTCGTTCGTGAGATTAAGGATATTGCTTTCAAGAAGACAGACGTTTTCAAGGAAACTCTCAAAAAGTCCGAAAAGCCCATGCCTATCTTCGTTCTCGCAACAATTTGGGTATTCGTATCCGTTCTTTACACAGCACAGGTTTCCCCCATGTTCTTCCGCGCTCTTAACAGTGATGTTGAAAAGGACTGGATCGTTCCTGTAATCGGTTTTGTAATTTCCATCGGCGGTATTGTTCTTGAGGCAATTGCAGATAAGCAGAAGTCCGAGCAGAAGAAGGAAAACCCCAACTTCGTAGCTACAAAGGGCCTTTACAAGATCGTTCGTTGCCCCAACTACCTTGGTGAGATCACATTCTGGACTGGTGTATTTGTAAGTGGTGTAACTGCATACCAGGGCTGGGGTCAGTGGATTACCGCTATCCTTGCTTACATCGCAATCGTGTTCATTATGTTCAACGGTGCACAGCGTCTTGAGAGACGTCAGAAGGCTAGACTTGCTAATGATCCCGCATACGCAGAGTACGCAAGCAAGACTCCTATCATCATTCCTCTCGTTCCTCTTTACACTCTCGATTTTCCCAAGAAGAAGTAATTTTTCACAGGAATAACCAAAAAAGGGCAGACAACAAACGTCTGCCCCAAAAATAACAAAAACATTGATAAATAATAATCAAAGTTTACAAAAACTACACTAATTTAACATTTGAAAGGTATAATTTCATGAATATGTTACTTGAAGTTAAGCATTTTTCAGTAGATATGGCGCTTGTAGATTACATCCCTGTTATCTTCTTTGCAATCGGCGCTATTATTCTTCTTCGCGACCTTTATAATAAGATGAGCAAGGGTGCTTTCGCTCTTTTCTCTGCAGGCGTTATTGACGTAACAATGGCAGGCGCTCTCAAGGCTACATACAAGCTTCTTTACGCTCTCGGCGTTTGTGATTTTGAAAAGCTTGATGCTATGTTCTTCCCCGTACAGTCTATCGGCTTCCTTCTTGCAGGTCTTGGCGTAGTTGCTATGCTTACATATCCTCAGGAAGAAAAGAAGCTTAACTCTGTTGCACTTCCCGTAATGCTCGTTGCTATGACAGCTGTTGCTCCCGAGGTGTTCACCGGTACATTCGTATTCGTTGGCCTTATGGTAGCAGGTCTTGGTCTTCTCGACGTTTCTCTCTGCATACTTGCAAAGAAGCTTGGTAAGCCCGGACTTATCGCTCTCTTCGCATTCTCATTCGTATGCTGCCTTGGTATGGGTTACCTTTCCTCCAAGGACTTTGCAGAAGCATCCATGAACTGGATTGCAGAATGTGTTAACGTTGTTGGTCAGTGTACATTCCTTGCAGGCGCTATTGCTCTTCATAAGAGCGGTCTTGCAGAGCTTTCTCTCAAAAAGAATTAATCAACAAAAAATTGGGCTGTCCTATGGCAGCCCTTAGTACTATAAAAAATGTTAAGTTTTTTCTCTCATGCTTGAAAAAGTCGTACTTCTATGCTAAAATGTAGAAAAAAGGTTTTTTCAAAGAAAGGAATAAAATATGTTAGACAGAGCAATTCTTGATAGCTTGATTGCCAAGATTAATAAGGCACATACCTTAAAGGAAAATGACATTGGTGAATTTAAGTTTCTCAAAGCACCTCTTATGAAATTTGATATTGAATCCTATGATGCAGAGGGGCTTGGCCACGTTTCACTTATGAGCATGAACGCCTTTTTCGGCCTTATGAAGATGGATACAATTATCATCAACCCAAAGACCAAGGATCTCCCCCTTCTTTCTTATGACAGAGTTTATGTTATGGGCAAGGACACCCTTATCGTAGAGCTTTATGATACAAGAGCAAATTCAGTATCCCTTCCCGCACTTGCAGAGGTAGCGAGAGAGGCAGAAAAGCTTCCACAGCACGATCTTGGCGAGCATTGGTATGACAACATCAAGCTTCCCGAGTCTATTTCCCTTAAGGCAGGCAAGGACTTTGAAACAAAGTTTGATAAGGTAGCGGGTGATGTTATGGATGCTTATCTTGCAACAGCGGCAGATACCGAATTTGACCGTACAGAAAAAGAGAGCAAGACTGTTGGCTATGTAGAGGGACTTCTTGAAAACGGTGGCCCTTCAACTTCTATTTTCCAGAAGCTTTTTGGCAAGGAAAAGACAGCAAGACTCTTCAGAAAGGTTCTCTTCGGAACCGAAAAATAATTAACCATTTATCACGGGTCGGGTAGTAATTTTCCCGACCTTTTCTTTTTTATCAAAGCTATTGACTTTTGCTTTTTTTATGATATAATAGACTTGAAGTCGAAAGTGTAAATTATATATAAATAGTAGCTTTTGTGACTTTTATAAAAATTCTTTATGATGGAGAAACCCTGATATGAATAGAATTTATGTAAACAATGATTGGCAATTTGCCTATAATTTCAATGAAAATATGCTTGGTGCTGATTTTGACGCATCAGCCTTAGATACCGTAAGAATCCCACATACAACAAAGGAATTGCCCTTTAACTATTTCTCCGAGGATGAGTATCAGACCATCTCTCTTTATCGCAAGAGCATTTTTGCCGACACGGCGTGGAGAGGTAACAGAGTTCTTCTCACATTTGATGGCGTTGCCCACTTTGCAGAGGTGTTTCTTAACGGAGAAAAAATAGGTGAGCATTACAGCGGCTACACAGCCTTTACTCTCGACCTGACCGACCTGCTTGTGTATGGTGAGGAGAACGTTTTGGCAGTTAAGGTTGACTCTCGCGAGAGCCTTAATATCCCCCCATTCGGCAACGTTATCGACTATATGACCTACGGTGGAATTTACCGCGAGGTTTACCTTGAAATAAAGAACCCTACATATATCAGCGACGTATTTGTAAAGCCGGAGATCAGCGGCAGAGTTGTAAGCGAGGTTTTTGTATTCGGTGAGCTCTCGGACGATATGACAGTGCGCCAAACTGCCTTTTTTGACGGTGAGGAAATTTCCCTTTGTGAGGTGAAAGCCAATGCTGCCACAACCCTTGAGGGCAGAGTAGAGAACCCCCACCTTTGGCACGTTGACACCCCAAACCTTTACCTCATCCGTACAGAGCTTTTGGAAAATGGCAGAGTAGTTGATACCCACGAGGTTAAGGTGGGCATAAGACAGGCAGAGTTCCGCAAGGATGGCTTCTATCTCAATGGCGAAAAGCTGAAGATTCGCGGTCTCAACCGTCATCAGTCCTATCCTTACGTTGGCTACGCTATGCCAAAGACTATGCAGGAGTTTGATGCCGACGTTCTGAAAAACGAGCTTGGACTTAACACCGTTCGCACATCCCATTATCCACAGTCCCACCACTTTGTAAGCCGTTGCGATGAGATCGGCCTTCTTGTTATTACCGAGATTCCCGGCTGGCAGCACATCGGCAATAGAGAGTGGCAGGATCAGGCAGTTAAGAATGTTGAGGAAATGGTGCTTCAGTATCGAAATCATCCGTCCATCATCCTCTGGGGCGTACGTATCAATGAATCCCAGGATAACGAGGCGCTTTATCTCCGCACAAACGAGGCAGCCCACAGACTTGACCCAACCAGAGCTACAGGAGGCATCCGTAACTTCAAAAAGAGTCAGCTCCTTGAGGACGTTTATACCTATAACGAGTTTATTCATGATGGAAAGCACCCGGGCTGTGACCCAAAATGGAAGGTGACCTCCGATAAAAACAAGCCATATATGATAACCGAGTATAACGGACATATGTTTCCGACAAAATCCTTCGACTGCGAGGAGCATAGAGTTGAGCACGCCCTTCGCCACGCAAGGGTTCTTGATGCCGTTGCCTCCCACGATGATATTGCAGGCTCCTGCGGTTGGTGTATGGCAGATTATAATACCCATAAGGACTTCGGCTCGGGTGACAGAATTTGCTATCACGGCGTTCTTGATATGTTCCGTAACCACAAGCTTGCCGCCGCTGCATATTCATCTCAGGGTAGCGCTCCTATGCTTGAGGTTGGCTCCAGTATGGACATCGGTGAGCACCCTGCCTGCGTTCGCGGCAACCTTTGGATGTTTACAAATGCGGACAGCGTTAGGATGTATAAAAACGGCAGATTTATCAAGGAGTATTTCCCCCATAACAAGTATTATCCCCACCTGAAAAACAGCCCCATTCTTATAGATGATTTCATAGGTGATGCCATATTTGAAAACGAGAGCTTCAAGCCCGACCAGGCAAAGACCCTAACAAAGGCGCTGAACTATCTTGCACGTCACGGCTACGGCACTCTTCCACCTAAAATTCTTCTTATGGCAGCCAAGTGCGTTATCCTCTATGGAATGAAGATAAATGAAATTGTTGACCTCTATACCAAGTATGCAGGTGATTGGGGTGGATCCTCTAGAGAATATCGTTTTGACGCCATAATGCAAGGCAAAGTTGTCAAATCCGTGACAAAAAATCCTATGAACAAGGGAAGTCTAAAAGCGGACGTTTACAAAAATGTTCTCAAAGACGCCGAAACATACGATATGACAACTATCAGAATTGTAGCTGTTGACGAGTACGGAAACACCCTTAATTACTCAAACGAGCCCATAAAAATTGAGGTATCAGGCCCTGTAGAAATCGTTGGTCCAAGCGTTGTTTCTCTTCGCGGCGGAATGAGCGGAACATATATAAAAACCACAGGCGAGGTGGGCCCTGCAACCGTAAAAATTTCTAACTCCCAGCTCGGCGAGCAAATAATAAATCTTGAAGTTAAAAAGGCATAAAACCCAAAAAATAATTATCAAACAGAAAGTTAGGTTCTTATGAAAAAGCTTTTATTATCAGCGCTTATTTTGATTGCTTGTACCCTTGTTTTCAGTTCCTGTAATTTATTCGATTTTTCGAAGGACGAAACCCCTGCCCCTAAAGAAAAAGAGTACATCTATGATGCAGAGGATCATTGGATTCGCGGTGAAAGCGCAAAAGAGAGCCACAGCTTCCAAGGTGAATTATGCGGTGTTTGCGGCTTTGATATGGAATATACGAGAGGCATTGAATACAAGCTTTCGCATGACTTGTCTTACTATTATGTAGAGGGCTACACAGGCTCCAGTGAAATAGTGGTTATCGAAAAAGAGTTCAACGGTGTTCCCGTTACTTCCATTATGAGTGATTCCTTCTCTCGCCGTTCGGGTATTAAAAAAATATTCGTCCCCGACAGTGTAACAGAAATCAGAATGTACGCTTTTGCATATTGCACGGATCTTGAATTTATCTATATTCCCGATAGCGTTGTGAATGCTAGCGGATACCTCTTTATCGGTTGCGAGAAGCTCTCTGACATTGTTTTTTCCGATAATGCAAAATTTACACATTTAGAATCATTCACAGGAACTGCTTATTACAATAATAAAGAAAACTGGATTAACGGAGTTTTGTATGTCGGAAAACATTTGATAAAGGTAGATGAAAGCTACTCCGGCGTATTAACTATCAGAGAAGGAACCGAGACTATCGCCGGCAATGCATTACTAAACTGCGAAAACCTTGAAAAGGTTATAATCCCAAACACGGTAAGAACTATAGGTCTTGATGCCTTTAGCGGATGCAAATCCTTGAAGTCTATTAAGCTTCCTAACAGTGTGGTTGGTATTGCTTCCAACGCCTTCAAAAATTGCACTTCTCTTGAAGAGGTTATTCTTTCTGAAAATCTTTACACTATAAACAATTATGCGTTTTCTGGCTGTGAAAAGCTGACTAAAATTATCATTCCCGCCTCCGTTGTTGAAATGGGTGAGAAGATATTTGTTGGTTGCCCAGACCTTGTAGCATACTGCAGACTTTCATATATGCCGGCTACTTGGAGCACA
>JAZKZW010000074.1:0-20201 GCA_045612865.1 Eubacteriales bacterium | reverse complement strand
GAACTTTTAGGTTCTATGATAGCTTGGTTCAGTAACACACTGGGCTTTGGCTACTACGTATTAGGTATTTTCTTCTACGCATTAATTTTCAAGATCGTTCTTATCCCCTTCACCATCAAGCAGCAGAAAAACCAGATTGCTATGGCGAAGCTCACACCCAAAATCGAACTTATCAAAGCAAAATACAGAGGAAGAACCGACCAGGTTACAATGCAGAAGCAGCAGCAGGAGATTCTTGAGCTCCAGCAAAAAGAAGGCTACAATCCCCTTTCCGGCTGTCTCCCCCTTCTCATTCAGATGCCTATTATCATCTTCCTTTATAAAGTTATAAGAAACCCCCTTTCCTACATCTGCAAGTTCTCTAACGATGTAGTTGTAGCTATTAACAATACCGTTATCGGTGATGGCAAGGATTTTGCCGCTATCGACCAGCTCACCTTGGCTTCCAAGATCCACACATTCTCCGGCGAAGGACTTGAGGAATATGCAGATCAGCTTGCTAACCTTCCTAAGATCACCTTGTTTGGTGGTATTGATCTTGGTGCGCGTCCTATGGATGCTTTCGGTTGGCTCTGGCTCGTTCCAATCATTGCAGCCGCTCTCACATGGCTCTCCATGTTCCTTTCCAGAAAGTGGAACGGCTCTACTAACGTAGCACAGGATCAGCAGAATCCCCAGATGCAGCAGACAACAAAGATGATGGACCTCATGATGCCCGGTATGACCCTCTTTATGGCATTCGGATTCTCCGGTATGATGGGTATTTACTGGATCTATCAGTCCGCTCTCGGTATTCTCCAGACCTACCTTATGTCCAAATTCATGCCTATTCCCAAGTACACAGAGGAAGAGCTTAAGGCAATGAAAAAGGCACAGAAGCAGGCTGAAAAGGCACAGCGCCAGGCTCTTAAGGCACAGCCAAAGTACCGTTCTCTCCACTATATCGACGAGGACGATTACGATGAACTCCCCGAGGTAAAGACAACAACTAACAAAGGCAAAAAGGCAGACGGAAGCCTTAAAGATATCGACGAATAATTTAGAGGTTAGAAAAGATTTAATATGATTAAAGAAATAATTGCAATGGGTAAGGACGTTGTAGAAGCAAAGGAAAATGCTAAAATTGCTCTCGGCGCCGGCCCACTTGATGATGTAAACTTTGAAATTCTCCACGCAGGAAGCAAGGGTATTTTCGGTATTATCGGTGTTAAGAAGGCACAGGTAAAGGCTTGGATCGAGCTTCCCGATACACAAGAAAGAAAGCCAAAGGCTCCCAGAAAGGAAGTTAAGCCCGAGGCCGTAGTAACCGAAAAAACCGAAGAAAATGTAAACAATGATAGTCAGGCAAGACCTGAGCGCAAGAAAAACAACAAGAAGAAAAAGAAGCCCCAGCAGAAAACACAGCAGGCAAAGAAGCCCACAGAAAAGGCTCCCAAGGCACCAAAGCCACAGGCTATTCCCGAAGAAGAGCTTAAGATGGAGCTTCGCGTTGTAGAAGATGGCGACGATATGTCCTACGACTTTGTTAAGACTCTTATCTCCGACATCGGACTTAATGCAGAGGCAAAGCTTTACACAGTTGAAGACGGCACACGCAGAATCACTATCGAGGGTGAGGACGCAGCAGTTCTTATCGGTCACCATGGCGACACTCTCGATGCTCTCCAGTATCTTGCAAACCTTGCATCCGCAAGAAAGAACAACAAGGGCGAGCGCGACAAGTCCAGAGTTACAATCGACATTGAAGGCTACAGAAAAAAGAGAGAAGAAACCCTCCGCGCTCTTGCAAGAAGAATGGCAAACAAGGCAAAGAGAAACAGAAGAAGCGTTATGCTCGAGCCTATGAGCGCTTATGAAAGAAGAATCATCCACTCTGAAATTCAGAACATTGAGGGCGTTAGCACAAACTCTATCGGCTCTGATAACAACAGAAAGATCGTTATCTTCCTTACAGACAAGAAGCCCGAAGGTATCTTTGAAGAAAAGCTTCCCGAAACTCCCCTTGTAGAAGAATTTGCAAAGGACGAGGATGATGTTACCACAGATGTTCTCAACAATCTTGACACTTACGCAACAGCTGATGAGTCCGATGACGATATTCAGTCTGTTGAAACCGAAAGAACACACGAAGAGGACATCCAGGACTAATCCTGAATATAAAAAATGCTGAAAAATTACAATTGTATAGCAGCGATTTCTTCCCCACCCGGCAAGGGTGGGGTTGCGATTATCCGCGTGTCGGGAGATGACGCTTTGGCTCTGGCGGCGGAGGTATTCTTCCCTGCTTCAAAAAAGAGCTTTACCGAAGCGAAACCCCGTATGCAAACCTACGGATATATAATTGAAAACGGCGAGAGGATCGATGACGTTCTTGCCACATACTTCCCCTCCCCAAACTCATATACGGGCGAGGACATAGTTGAAATTGCCTGCCACGGCGGCGTTCTTGTTACCTCACTGGTGCTGGAAGCATTGCTCAAAAAGGGCGCGCGACACGCAGAGGCAGGAGAATTTACCAGACGCGCATTTATAAACGGAAAATTATCACTTACCGAGGCAGAGGCAATAGGAAACCTACTTGAAGCAGAGAGCCGCGAGCAGGTAAAGCTTTCATCCACAGCCTCACGCCACAGCCTTTCTGTTGCCATCACCGACATCCGCGCAGACATCACCGACGTTATGAGCTCTATCTACGCTCGCATTGATTATCCGGACGAGGATCTTGGTGATTTTACCGACAGCGAGGTCAGAGAAAAGCTGGTTCTCATCAGAAAAAAGGCGACAGCCCTCCGCGACACATACAGAACGGGAAAGGCTATCAGCCAGGGTATAAAAACGGTTATCGTTGGAAAGCCCAACGTTGGAAAAAGCTCGCTCTATAACGCTATCGTAGGAGATGACAGAGCCATCGTAACCGACATTGCCGGAACAACCCGTGACGTGCTTTCAGAGAGCGTTCCCCTTGGCAGAGTTATGCTCCGAATTTCGGATACTGCAGGCATTCGCGGCAAGGATGGAATTGATCTTGTTGAATCTATCGGCATTGAGCGCAGCGAAAAAATGCTACAGGAAAGTGAACTTATATTTGCAATTTTCGACCTTTCAAGAGAATTTGACGCGGAGGACGAAAGACTCATTGCTTCTATCAACAATGCAAAGGGAGTAAAAATTGCAATACTTAACAAGACCGACCTTGAGCATCGCTTTGACGACTCAAAGCTTGGAGATACCTTTATAGAAAAGATATTTATATCTGCAAAAAATGACGGATTTGACCTATCGGAAAGGCTGGCAAAAACAGTTGATAGCTTGTTCACAGACGAGAAAATTGTACTCGGAAACGGGCCGGTTATTTCATCTGCAAGACAGAACGCATCTCTCTCCAGAGCTATTGAGGCTATTGACATCGCCCTTGAAAACCTCGATATGGGATTCAGCCAGGACCTTGTTTCCAGCGATATTGAAAGAGCCCTCGAGGCAATCGGCGAGCTTGACGGCAGAGCCGCATCAGAAGAAATTGTTGCAGATATATTCTCAAAATTCTGCGTTGGAAAGTAAGATATAATATTTAACCGATAATCAATAACTGTGTTGTACCTACTCCTAGGCGAGTATCGGAGCTGTAACGCAGTATTTGTCAAAATTATTCCGCAAGGAGGTATAAGTATGGAGGATAAACGCTTCAAGAAGCTCGACGAGGGCTTTGTTTGTAAAAACTGCGGCAAGGAAGTTTTGCCACTTGGATATACTTCAAGAAACCATTGCCCATTCTGCCTCTGCTCTCTGCACGTTGATATAAACCCCGGTGACAGAGCCAATGATTGCGGCGGAATTCTTCGTCCCATTCGTACCGAACCTGACCCAAAAAAGGGCTATGTTATTATCCACAGATGCGACAGATGCGGACAGATAGTTAGGAACAAAACAGCCCACGAGGCAAAGGTTCAGCCAGATGATAGTGATTTAATCATCAGACTAACTGCAGGACTTAACTAAAAATAAAAAACATTTTCAAAAACAAAAGCACCCACAAATGCCAACATTGATTGACAAAAATGGGTGTTTTTTTATTTTTATGATATTATTCCTCGGAATAAACCTTTGCTGTAATATCGGTAGCAAGAGAGAAAACCTCTCCGTCTATCTGCACGGGCTTTGGAACATCATAAGAAATCTTAATTTCCTTACCTGTGAAGACAGATACATATTTTTCATACTTTATATGGTCGCCCGTAAATACCGATGGCAAAATAGTTAACAAACGAAGCTTGCCTGCGCCATGCACAACTACAACAGAAAGCTCGCCACTATCTCTCTTCTGAGCAGGTGCAGCCTTCATTCCACCACCAAAGTATCTACCGAGCATAAGAGGTGAGAGCCAAACATTTTCAAAGCGATGCTCTACGCCATCAACGGTAACGGTAACTCCAACAGGATTGTACTCAAAGAGAATAGCCTTAATAGCCATTGCGGTGTAGTTAACCTTTTCGGTTTTAGCCTTTCTCTTTTCGTCACCAAGCTGACAGCAATATCCGTCAAGACCACAGCCAACGCCGTTTATAAAGGCATGCTCCTCACCATTTACATAAGCGGTAGGAAGCTCCTTAATAAATCTAGTAACATTAATAAGATTTGGTGCTCTGCCCTCTCTTACATCGTGATAGAAGTCATTGCCGCTTCCACCTGGGTAATAAAACACCTTGTTAGGATATTTGAAGCCACGAAGACCGTTTATATAGTGGTTGAGAGTTCCGTCACCACCGCAGATAACGATAATGTCCTCCGCAGGGATCTTGCTTATAAATTCGCGATGATTCTCAAGCTTCTGTACGTCAACGAGGTTGGCAGTTCCGCGCTTTTTTACCAATTTTGCGCAAGCCTCTATACCTGCTATACGGCTTCCTGATTTACTATTATATAAGATATGATATGTAGCCATTACATCCTCCAAATAATCATATAAAAAAATTGACCGATCCTTTTATTTATCTAACTTAATCATATTTTGGTCAAAACAAACTAAAATGTCACTTTATTATACCACAAGTTCTCCTTTTTGTCAACTACCTAAGCATTTTTCCCACTAATACCTATTTTTATACGCCATTTTGCAGGCGTTGAGCCTCATCTTTTCAAAACTCATAATAAAAAAACACCTGAAAATGCCAACAAAGACGAGCAAAATCAAGTGTTTTTTATTTTTTATTAAGTTATATTCCAAACGCCTTAACTGTACATTCAGAAACGTCCAGGATTGTTTCACCATCTACCTGCAGAGGCTTTGGCACATCGTATTTAACGGTGATTTCCTTACCCTTGAGAACGGTAAAATACTTTTCATACTTAACGTGCTCGCCCTTAAAGAGTGATGAGAATACAGTTAAAATACGAAGTCTTGACAAATCGTGTGCAATCAAAACCGAAAGCTCACCACTGTTTCTCTTTTGGTCGGGAGTTGGAATCATACCTCCTCCATAATATCTGCCGTTCATCACAGGTGCAAGCCAAGCCTTTTCAAATCTATGCTCAACACCGTCAACAACAACTGTTACACCTGTGGGCTTATATTTATACAACACACCAACGATAGCAATCATTGTATAGTCAACCTTTTTATTTTTGGCTCTCAGCTCGTCGCCAGCCTCGCAGCAATATCCGTCAATTCCGTAGCCAATGCCGTTGAGGAACGCGTACTCCTTGCCCTTAATATAGGCTGTAGGGAGATTTTTCAGATATTCGGTAACCTCTACAAGGTCGCTCTCCTGCTTTGTGCTTACGCAGTGATAAAAGTCGTTACCGCTTCCGCCGGGATAATACATAACCTTGTTGGGATATTCAACGCCGCGAAGACCATTAACATAGTGATTGAGAGTTCCATCACCGCCGCAAATAACCACAACATCCTCGGGGCTGATGCTTGCTAAAAATTCTTTGTGGCTGGAAAGCTTTTCTACATCTACAAGGTTAACCTTGCCAAGCTTTTCCACCATAGCAACGCAGTTGTTTTTGCCGTCCTCGTGTCCACCTGCGCTATTATTAAATAAAATATGATATGTAGTCATTAAAAAGACCCTCCAAATATTATATAAAAAGTTGCGATCGCGACATATTTTGACCGTGCGACCCTAAAAATTTAGCTAAACAACATCTCCTTTTTCTCCAAGATATAATTTTTTGGAGAATCCTTATACTATCCTCTTGAGCCAAAAAGCCGTTCTTAACTTAAATCAACTTAAAAAGACCTTATCATTGTATCACAAAATATATACTTTGTCAACTAAATTGCTGTTTTTTAGTCATTTTTTGGCATTTTTTGTCAAGTTTACATTAAAAAAATATATATAAATTACATTTGTAAACCATTATCAAAAAAGGGAGGGCATAAGCCCTCCCGAAAATACATCTATATATTTTTTATTTTTAGATACCGTTTTCCGCTTCTTGAACAGCTCTCTCAAAGATTTTCTTGATCTCTGCATCAAGGTTGCTGTTGTTTGAAAGAACGAGACACCTCTGAAGAACGATACCTACCTGATCTCTCGCATATGAAGAACCGACAAATGCCGGAACGGTAAAATATGCATCACTTTGCTCTACAGCTACCTTTGCCGCAAGAGAGGCAACATTATCACCGCCGTCGGCTTTTTTCAAATAATTCGAATATGCAGAAGAATTAATAGCAGACTTCGTTACGGGGATATATCCTGCTGTCGTAGCAAACTCAGTCTGGAATCCGGCGTTGGTCGTAAGATACTTAATAAACAGCCAGGAGGCAACAATCTGCTGGTCAGAGATATTCCTACCTCGGAAGATACAGAGAGAAGGCCCTTGTTGAATAACCTTAGGATTGGTAGGATCTACCTGTGGAATAGGAGCAACGCCCACTTCGAATGGATATGCGCCGTCAACCTTTGCAGGTCTCTGGTGAGTTGCACCAGCGGAAGAACCGATAGACATATAGGAGTTGGGCTTTGTAGGATCCTGCTCAACGAAGAGAGAGGATGTGTAAGAACCAAGGAGCTCCTGAGTTGTTACGTAACCAGCCTGATACCAAGAGTTGAACTTCTTAACGAACTCATAGTTTCTTTCATCATCAAAGAGGAAGTTAGTTCCGTTAACCTTTGTTGCAGAGGTGTAGGGAGTGCCAAGCTGCTCTGTCATTGTGATGAACCAGTTACCTTCGGAGTCATAACCAAGAGGAATGCAAGTGGGGTCAATTGCCTTGATCTGTGCCATTACAGCCTCAAGCTCGTCCCAAGTGGTAGGAACCTTAAGGTTGTTAGCCTCGAAGAATGTCTTGTTGTAGTAAAGAACCTCTGTAGACTTGGAGAGAGGCATTGTGTACATAACGTCCTCACCTTCGGGAGTTACGTGACCGAACTGTTTGCCTTCCTGATAGTAAGCAGGAATAAAGTCGTTGATCTGATCCTGTGTAAGACCGAGAATTTCTGTTGTGCCATCTGCTCTTGTGATAACCATATCGCTAGCGATAAGAGAGTTAAGGTTAACTACTGTTTCGGAAACGTTGTAAAGTGCAACGTGGTCTGGATAGCAGTATGCCATGTTGGGCTGGTTACCAACGTTGATCTCTGTCTTGATCTGGTTACGAACGTCATCATAGCTACCAACCTGAGAATGCTCGATTGTGATGTTGGGATAGAGCTCATTGAACTTAAGAATGTACTTATCAAGAACGTCTCTGAGGTTCTGACCCATTGTGTGATAGAATTTGATGGTTACTTCTTCGTCAACATTGAAGCCTGTTGCGGGAATTTCATAGTTTTCTACGATCTTTCCTGTTGGTGCCTGGCTTTCGTCCTTAAGAAGACTATCCCAAATACCCTGCAAGTCACATCCTGTGAGAGCAAAAATGTTTGCTACCATAACAAAGAGAACAAGAAGAGCTACAAGTGATTTTTTCATTTTTGTTTTCATCCTTCCAATTTTGTTTTTTTGTTTTTATTGTTAAAGATTTATAATAAATCGATTAACCCTTAATACCACTTCTGGATACACCCTTCATGATGTACTTTCTGAAGAACAGGAATACAAGGAAGAGAGGTATTGAAACGAGAGCAACCGCCGCCATCTGTACGGGGTAGTCTGTATCCATAGTGTTCGCATCGGTAAATGCGTTTCTAAGACCGTTTGTAATCATGTGCATCTCTGGATCGTTTGCAACGAGTCGAGGCCATACGTAAGAGTTCCATGCACCCATCATCTTAAGAATAGTGATAGAGATAAGAGTTGGGAATGCAAGAGGAATCATTACCTTCCAAAGATACTTAAGGTCTCTTGTACCGTCAACCTTTGCTGCAAGGTAAAGCTCGTTAGGAATCTGAAGGAAATTCTGCTTTAATAAATAAATGTAGAATACGCTTACGAGGAATGGAACAATAAGAACTGTATAGGTGTTCTGCCAGTTACCAAACTCTTCAAGCCACTTGATTCCAAGCTCACTACCTAATGTGCCAAGGCCAAGGAAGTCGTTAACAGTCTGATAGTTTGTAATTGTAAAGAGCTCGCCGGGGATCATCATTGTTGCAAGGAGGAGGCCAAAGAATGTATCTCTGCCCTTGAACTCAAGTCTTGCAAACGCAAATGCGGAGAGAACTGTAATTACAAGAGAAATGATTGTAGATACAACGCCAACGTACATGGTGTTCTTGAAAAGAGTCCAAAGGTTAGCTGTATCAAAAGCTTTCAAGTAGTTTTCGGGGTGAACCTCTTTTGGGAAGAGGGTGGGAACAGAAAGTCTGTACTCGGGAAGAGACTTGAGTGAGGAAATAATCATCCAGTAGAATGGGAAAAGAACGATTATTGCCATTACACCAAGGAAAATGTAAACTGCGATCTTTGAAATGATCTTAGCAACCTTTTGTCTCTGCTTTACCTTTTCCATATCCTGCTCAACCATGGTTACTATCTTAGAGGTGTCTTTTTTAACTTTTGCCATTTTCATCTACCTCCTTAATAATATGTGGTTCTCTTGCTTATAGCAAGGTTGATTTTTGTTACTACGAAGATAATAGCAAAGAGGATGAGAGCCGCTGCAGATGCACGACCTTCCTGGTTACCGATCGCATCATAAATGTATCCAACCATGGTGTTAAGTCTGCCGGGATCGCCTGCAGGACCCATGTCGTCACCGAAGATACCTACGATGCTGGAGTATTCCTTAAATCCGCCGATGAAGCCTGTGATTGTTACATAGGTGATCATGGGAGAAAGGAGTGGAACTGTAATTCTTGTGAATACACGTGCCTTTGGAGTACTGTCGATCTTTGCAGCCTCGTAATACTGCTTGTTTACGCTCTGAAGACCACCAAGAAGAATAAGAATCTTGAAAGGAAGAGCATTCCAAACAATGTAAACTACCATTACAACGATGTTTGCCCAATATTCGGAACCGGCGTTGATCCAGTTGATAGAATCAAAACCAAGGAAATTAAGCACGTTGTTAACGATACCGGGAGTAATGATGATCTCATTAGATGTACCATAGAAGCTTCCTACCATGTTGAACATTGCTGCAAATACCAAGCCGATAGCGATGGAGTTTGTAACATAGGGGAGGAAGAAGATGGTCTGAAGGAATCTGTTAAGGAACTTGATTGAGTTCAAGCAAACTGCAATAAGTAATGCAAGGAAAGTGGAAATTGGAACTGTGAGAATGCAAAGGAGCATTGTGTTCTTAAGGCAAGTGATGAAGCCCTGATACTGAATTACCTTTACAAAGTTCAAAATACCAACGTTAAAGTGAACTCCACCAACTTCACCCATGGTATTGTAGTTATTGAGGAAAGCCATACGAAGAGTATTAACGATAGGCCAACCTGTGAAGATGAGAAGAAGGACAATCGTCGGAGCGAGATATAGCCAACCCTTCCATCTGTCAAATTTTTTTAAACTCATTGTTAATACCTCTCTAAATTAAATTCTCAATTCGGTTGTTGCGTCGAAGAGGAATACCTTATGAGGCTTGAGAGAGAATCTTACCTGATCTGCGTTAGAGCTGATCTTATAGTCTGCGTCAACAATAGCGCGAACAACTGCAGAAGTCTGTGCTTCATGCTCGCAAACGATGGAAACGTCACGTCCCATTACCTCAACGTTAGAGATCTTGCAAGGAAGAGGACCGTTAGCATCAGGAATGAAGCCCTCGGGACGGATACCAACAATAACCTTTCTGTCGGTTGCGCCCTGAACATTGAGAACGGGGTTCTTACCGATGTAAAGCTTGCCACCCTTGATCTCGCCATTAAATACGTTGATGGGAGGAGTACCAAGGAACTTAGCAACAAAGAGGTTCTTGGGGTTGTCATAAATTTCCTGGGGAGCGCCTGTCTGCTGAACAACGCCGTCTCTCATAACTACGATCATATCGGAGATAGACATAGCTTCTTCCTGGTCGTGAGTTACGAAGATTGTTGTAATGCCTGTTTCCTTCTGAATTCTTCTGATCTCTTCACGAGTCTGAAGACGAAGGCGGGCATCAAGGTTTGAAAGAGGTTCGTCAAGAAGAAGAACTCTGGGCATCTTAACGAGCGCACGCGCGATAGCAACTCTCTGCTGCTGACCACCGGAAAGCTCGCTGGGCTTTCTTTCCATAAGACCATCGATCTGTACAAGCTTAGCAGCCTCGTGTGCTCTCTTGAGCATGTCTCTCTTGGACATCTTGTCTTCACCCTTAAGGTTCTGGAGTGGGAAGAGGATGTTCTGCTTTACAGTCATGTGAGGGTAAAGAGCATAGTTCTGGAACACAAGACCTACAACTCTGTTTTCAGGAGAAAGCTCTGTAACGTCTTCCTCACCAAAGAAGATTTTGCCCGAAGAGGGCTGCTGGAGACCACTGATCATATAGAGAGTGGTACTTTTTCCACAACCTGAAGGACCAAGAAGACCTACAAGCTTACCGTCTGGAATGGTGAATGTAAAGTTGTTAACTGCAACAACTTCTTCGCCCTTTTTCTTAGAACGGCTGGGGAAAATTTTGGTTAGCTTTTGTAATTCGACTTTCATATAACCTCCGTGAAAGTTTATTTATTTGTTTTAAGTAGTAACTTAAAAAATAACCTCGTTAATTAAAATGAATTTGCTGGGGAAAATTACTGCTTTTGTTTGGCTTACGCCTCTTCTTCTGTGGATTCTTCTGCCTCTTGGTCCACAAGATCCTCTGTTGTTTCTTCTACATCATCGTCATTTTCTTCGATGGATGCTTCTTCTATTTCCTCTGCTTCTTCGATTTCTTCGGTTTCTCCAATAATTTCTTCAGAAGCTTCATCGCATACAGACTCTTCACTGCTCTCGCCTAAGATTATTGCATCTGCAAGCTCTACCTGGGATTCTTCAGCCTGAGTCTCCATCTCCGCATCCGACTTAAAGAAATCTCTGTCTGCTACATCATCTATGGTAATATCGCTGAGAGTTAAAGTGCCCATATTAACAGAGCTGTAGGCATCATCGCCCATGGTTTCTTTTTCTTCTGTGGAGTTTGCGTCAGAATAGTTACTTGCGTAAGAGGAATAAACATTAACCTCAGACTCTGCGCCATATATGCCCTTTCCAACGGATTTTTCAGCCTGCTGTTCCTTATAAGCAATAAGCTCATCTTCTGTGTTAAAGATCATCTGACTGTGTATATCAACACAAACTGTAACAGCAACTATATCGTGGATAAGCGAATTTGTTTCTGTCTTAATATAGAGGATTACCTGGGAAATAAGAAGACCAAGAATAATTGCAGTTCCGACAAGACCAAGTCCAAAGACATTGTACAGTATCATAAATGCTAAAAGACCGGGAACCATTGTTTCGAGAGTGTATTTTACAAGAATGGAACGTACGAACAACTGGAATGTGCTGATCTTTACTCCATTTATCTTAATTACGGCAATACCAAATATTTTCTTACCTAAAGTCTGACCGTTACCAAGGAGAAGGGGAATTAAGAACTCAAGAAGCAGGAAGCCAAGGAATGCGCTGATGGCAACATTATATACAGACAGAGCGTACACACGTTCGAGTTGGTCAATGTACTCTTTGCTATCTGCCATTTTCTTTGCCGCCACGTTAACAGGCTCGATCATCTTTTCAATCTTTGCAAATTCTGCTTTTTGCTCTTCATTGAAATTAACGTGAGATTTTTCTGCATCAATGGTGCATTCATAATAGCTTGCGTGGGCGCCCTTCAGTTCTTTCCATGTCAAAAACTCGTCATATTTTGCAACTAGATCTTTGAATACCTTCACATTTTCTCTTGGGTTTTCTAATCCACATTCTTCGTAAATTGCATAACCCATGTCATTGTGCTTTTCAAACGCTTCATCGTATCCTACAACGTTGCTAAAAATCATTCCAAAGCCGATAACTGCAATGAACATCAAAATTGCGTCAAAGAGAAAGGCTGATATTCTATTGCTTAACGTGGCTTTCTGAAGGTCTAACATCTATAAAAATCTCCTTTAACAAATCAAAATGCGCAACTAAAAATTCTCTACATAAGAAATACAAGCGCGCATAAAATCTTCTACATATATAATGTAACATATTTGTCGAAAAAAATCAAGGCAAATTATTGATATTTTTAAAGAAAATCTGCTTTTTTTATAAAAGTCACTAAAACAGCGAATAAAATCTGCACTTTTTGCACAAAATCACCAATTTTTTAACGTTGTTAACATAAAACAAGAAAACTCGGATTTGGATTGAGATTTCACCGCCAACCCACCGCTTTTGAATTATTTTCAGCCCTACAAAATCACATTGAATAATACATACTTTCGAAATACATTCAGTAGAATAATTGTCAAAAATCATCAATTTTGTTGCATAAATGATAACTATAGTTTACTAAAATACATCTTTTTCTACCATTTCAACAAACAATTGACTTAGACGATTTTTCATTTTTTTACGAGATAAACAGCAAAAGCTCCCGGGACAGAGCCCGGGAGCCAAAGAATCAAATATTAGTTTTCAGGATTGTAGAACTCTACAAACTTCTTAAGTCTCTCGTACTTAGCCTTTGCAGTATTTTCAGCCTTTTCGAAGAGTTCCTTTGCTCTTTCGGGGAAGGACTGTGCAAGACGAGTATAACGAGCCTCGTTGTTGATGAATTCCTGATAGCTTGCGCTGGGCTCCTTAGAGTCAAGGGAGAAGGGATTCTTGCCCTCAGCAATAAGTGCAGGGTTGTATCTGAACATCTGCCAGTAACCAGCGTCAACAGCCTTCTTCATCTCAGCCTGGCAGTTAGCCATACCACCCTTGATAGAGTGCATTTCACAAGGAGCGTAACCGATGATGAGGGAAGGACCGTGGTAAGCCTCTGCCTCTGCGATAGCCTTAAGAGTCTGGCTCATATCAGCACCCATAGCAACCTGTGCTACATAAACGTAACCGTAGGACATAGCGATTTCTGCAAGGTTCTTCTTGCCAATTGCCTTACCTGCAGCTGCGAACTGTGCAACCTGACCGATGTTGGAAGCCTTAGAAGCCTGACCGCCTGTGTTGGAGTAAACCTCTGTGTCGAATACGAATACGTTTACATCTTCACCGGAAGCGAGAACGTGGTCAAGACCGCCGAAGCCAATGTCGTATGCCCAACCGTCACCACCGAAGATCCAAACTGCCTTCTTGGAGAGGTATTTCTTTTCAGCAAGGATAGCCTTTGCAGCCTCGTTGCCCTTCTCTGCCCAACCTTCAAGGAGGGTTACAAGAGCCTTGGTTGCTTCTTCGTTAGCCTTACCGTCATTTATTGTGTTAAGGTAGTTATCTACAACAGCCTTGCAGTTTTCACAAGGAGTTTCGAGAGCTCTTACCTTATTAATAAGCTTTTCTCTGATAGTCTTCTGACCGATGTACATACCAAGACCGTGCTCTGCGTTATCCTCGAAGAGGGAGTTAGCCCAAGCGGGACCTCTACCTGTTTCACGGTTAACTGTGTAAGGAGTTGCAGGAGCGGAGCCACCCCAAATGGAGGAACAACCGGTTGCGTTGGAGATATACATTCTCTCACCGAAGAGCTGAGTTACAAGACGAGCGTAAGATGTTTCAGCACAGCCTGCGCAAGAACCGGAGTACTCAAGGAGAGGCTGCTTGAACTGGCTACCCTTAATGGAGAGGCCAATAAGCTCTGTCTTTTCAGAAACGTTTGCTACTGCATAGTCGTAAGCAGGCTGCTGATCAAGCTGAGTAGCGATAGGCTTCATCTCGAGAGCGTTGCCGAGCTTAGGATTGTTGTTAACAGGACAAGCCTTAACACAAAGAGTACATCCCATACAATCGAGAGGAGATACGGACATTGTGAACTTGTAGTTTGTCTTGATAACGGGCTTAGCTGTGAACTTTGTTGTTGCGGGAGCTGCTGCTGCCTCATCCTCTGTCATAGCGAAGGGACGGGTACAAGCGTGAGGACAGACGAATGCACAGTTGTTACACTGTACGCAGTGCTCGGGATTCCACTGAGGAACAGAAACTGCAACACCACGCTTTTCATAAGCTGCTGCGCCCTGTGGGAAGGTACCGTCAACATACTTCTGGAAGTTGGAAACTGTGAGAGAATCACCCTTCATACCAACAACAGGAAGAACGATATCGTTAACGAAATCAACGAGGTCAGATCTTGTACCTGTAACCTTTGTTGCGGGAGCATCAACACCTGCTGTCTTCCAGGATTCGGGAACCTCTACAAGGTGGAGAGCATCCTTACCTGCGTCGATAGCTGCATGGTTGAGGTCAACGATAGCCTGACCCTTCTTGAGGTAGGACTTGGTTGCCATATACTTCATGTAGCCGATTGCTTCATCGATTGGAAGAATCTTTGCAAGAGTGAAGAATGCGGACTGAAGAACTGTATTCTTAACCTTAGCGTTACCAAGGTCAATAGCAAGCTTAGTAGCGTTAATTGTGTAGAAATGTACACCATTGTTTGCAATATAAGCCTTTACACTGTTAGGAAGATGAGTATCAAGCTCTGCGTCTGTCCACTGACAGTCAAGAAGGAATGTACCACCGGGCTTAACGTCGGAGATCATATCGTACTTTGTAAGATATGCGTTGTTGTGACAAGCAACGAAGTCAGCCTTGTTGATATAATAGGTGGACTTGATGGGAGAATCACCGAAACGAAGGTGAGAAATTGTAACACCACCGGTCTTCTTGGAGTCGTACTGGAAGTATGCCTGAATATGCTTGTCGGTATGGTCACCGATGATCTTAATGGAGTTCTTGTTGGCACCAACTGTACCGTCACCGCCGAGACCCCAGAACTTGCACTGGATCATATCGGTAGGAGCTGTATCGGGAGCTGGCTTTTCCTCAAGGGAGTGACCTGTAAGGTCGTCAACGATACCGATTGTAAAGTGGTTCTTCTTCTCACCGCTCATATTTTCGTAAACTGCGAAGATAGAAGCAGGAGCAGTATCCTTAGAACCAAGACCGTATCTACCGCCGAGAACTCTAACGCTTCTTGTGCCAACCTCATTGAGAGCAGCAACAACGTCAAGGTAAAGAGGCTCACCGAGAGAACCGGGCTCCTTAGTTCTGTCAAGAACGGAAAGAACCTTACATGTTTCGGGAATAGCTGCAACAAACTTTTCTGCAACGAAGGGTCTATAAAGTCTTACCTTAATAAGACCAACCTTTTCACCCTTTGCAAGGAGATAGTCGATAACTTCCTCTGCAACGTCACATACAGAACCCATAGCAACGATAACTCTGTCTGCATCTGGAGCGCCGTAGTAGTTGAAGAGCTGATAATTTGTACCAAGCTTTGCATTAACCTTAGCCATGTTAGCTTCAACGATAGCGGGAAGCGCATTGTAGTAAGGGTTGCAAGCTTCTCTATGCTGGAAGAAGATGTCGCCGTTCTCTGCAGAACCACGGAGAGCGGGAGTTTCAGGGTTGAGAGATCTGTCACGGTAAGCCTGTACAGCATCCATGTCAACCATTTCCGCAAGATCCTTGTAATCCCAAGCAGCTACCTTCTGAATCTCGTGAGAGGTACGGAAGCCGTCGAAGAAGTTAAGGAAGGGTACTCTACCCTGGATTGTGGAGAGGTGAGCAACTGCACCAAGGTCCATTACTTCCTGAGCGTTTGTTTCTGCCATCATAGCATAGCCTGTCTGGCGGCAAGCGTAAACGTCGGAATGGTCACCGAAGATGTTAAGAGCATGAGAAGCTACGCATCTTGCGGAAACGTGAATAACGGAAGGAAGAAGCTCGCCGGCGATCTTATACATGTTGGGGATCATAAGAAGAAGACCCTGAGAAGCAGTATAAGTTGGGGTGAGAGCACCGGATGCAAGTGGGCCGTGGACAGCACCTGCAGCACCAGCCTCGGGCTGCATTTCTACAACCTTAACGTTTTCGCCAAAGATGTTCTTTGCAGGCTCGCCGAAGATGTTCTTGTCTGAAGCAGACCAGGTGTCAGTAACCTCAGCCATAGGGCTGGAAGGTGTGATTGGGTAGATGGCAGCAACCTCTGTAAACGCATAAGAAACGTGCGCGGCAGCGGTGTTACCATCCATAGAAATTTTCTTTCTTTCTATCATGGTTGTCCTCCATAAAAGTAGTTTTTTTATTTCGATTTGAAAATTCTTTTAGCTTTAATTTATACGCCAAACATTATTTTATCACAAATAAATATAAAAGTAAATAGAAATTTTGATTTTTTTGCCTTTTTATTTATTCTTCACTATTTTTCTTTGCGGTTTTTGTAAGAAATGGAATAATGAGGTAAAGAAGAACGGTTACAATAGCACCAACGAGGAAAATTTCGGGTGCAGGAATGTAGCTTGTGGTCATAGCATTAGCACCGGGATCTTCCATGAGAATACCTCTGGTTTTGTTGATGTAGTTACCAATCATAGGACCAACAATCATGGGAATAAGCACGCTGAATACCATACGAACGCCCTGAAGCTTACCAACTGCGCCCTCGGGAGTATGATCACGAACCATAGATCCGCAAAGAGATGTTACAAAAATATAACCGGTGATCATAACAAAGCCTGTGATGCCGAAAAGAATGAGAGTTGCAATGTGGCAGAGACCCTGAACAAAGTACATACCGAAAAGACCGAGAGCCATAACGCCGGCAGCAATGTAAAGGAGCTTCGCCTTGTTTTTCTTATCCGAATAGATGCCAAGGAATACGTTGATAACAGCACCAACAACGATTGCGCCACCAAACACGATACTATACTCGGTAGGTGAGAACTTAAGGTTCTGTTCCATATAAATGATGAGGTATGGCATAAAGATCTGGAAGGCTATACCGTAAACGCCAACCGCAATAAGTGTGAGATAGAGGGGCTTGTGTTCCTTGATAACAGAAGGGCGGAAGCCATAGAAAATGTCCTTGAGAGTTCCGGTCTTAACAAGCTGGTCGCTATCCTTGATCATAAACAAGCCAAAAATACCGGAAAGGGAGATAACTGCACCAAGTCCGAGGAATAAAGGCTTATAGCTACCGAGAATATCCCTAAGAATACCAAATCCGCCTGCAACAACGAGCATTGCAACAAGAGGAAGTATAGAAACAACACCCTCAACCGTGCCTCTGAATGATGCCTTGGTATTATCGGTGAGCCAAGAGTTGAACGCTGCGTCGTTTGCAGTCGAGCCAAATAGGGTCATAACGCAGTCAGCAATGATTACCAAAACAAGGGTGACAGCAACAGCCTGCTCCACAGGAATGCCGAAGATAGTGGCTGTAAGCTCATTGGACATCATACCGAACATAGCAACTGTAATACCCCAGATAATGTAGCCCCAGGATATAAAGCTGCGACGATTACCAACCTTGTCCGAAATTACACCTGCGATCAGAGTAGCAACCGTAGCGGTAATACCACTGAGCTGTACCATAAGTGTAACGGTGTCGAGGTCTTTTGCAATAGTGTTATAAACGAAAACGTTGAAGTACATATTTTCCATAGACCAAGCGATCTGTCCCACAAGTCCGAAGATGATGAGAACAACCCAGTTGGAACGGGAAAATCTTTCAAAAGCTGTGTTTTTCTTTTCCATTTTATTTCTCCTTTTAACTTTAGTCATAACGTAGACCAAACAATATTATATCAAATAATATCGCGGGTGTCAAGAAAATTGCGAAAGTAATATGTAAATAATGAGAAAGCTTGGTTAAAGCTTTGTCACCAAAAATCGCCAAAACCAATAAAAATAAAAAAGGCAAGGATATTTCACCTTGCCAATTACAGGGAGTAAAACCCTAAATATGTAAAGTTTAATTTGCGTTTTTTGCCCTTTCTTCGAGATATTTATCGTAATCGCGGATATCAATATCAAATCTCTCTATGAGATAACACCACTTAAGCTCAAGAAAATCTGTCGAAGAAAGATAGTAGTATATAATGGTGTTATTATCCTTGTTGAAGATTATCAGTTCGATATTTGCATGAGCTATTTCGACTTCTCCGTTTTCCTTTTCATATAAATAGAGGCTCTCGTATTTACCATTAAAGTGAACCTCTTCAAGGTTTTCTCCGAAATAAGATTTTTCCTTTTCTTCGTACTGCGCGTAGATGCGCTCGAACTCCTCGTCGTTATATTTCACCTCAAGGCACACCTCGCGTACCCAATCCCAATAATTGCAGTAATAATAGCTGAAAGCAACAACCTCTCCGCCCTCAACCTCGTCTGGGAAATAAGAAATTTTGTCTGCCTTTACCTCATAGTAATTTTCAAAATCTCGAGTAGCAGAAACATAATAATCTTTTGGTGTTGCCGTGCCGGCTATAAGCACCATTGGAAGATATGTAAGGAAAATTACACAACTAAAGAAGTCCACTGCCTTATGATGCTTTTTGTTCGAGATCATCATTAGAATAAATGCCAGTGCAGTTACAACCAAAACCCAAAAGACAGCGTAATCATAAAACGCTATGGGGCGTATGGGAAAATCAGGCTTACCCTGTAGCTCAATCACAAGGCCGTAAATGTACGTTCCGATAATTGGCACACATACCAAAGCGGAAATAACCTTAACTGTTATTGCGTGGAACTTTTGTAGCTTTGGGTCTTTAGCAAGTAGTGAGGTATCACATACCGCATCTTCTCCGTCCCTTTGCATAAGGAAATCATAAAAATTCTTCGGAAGAATGTCGTTATCACTTATGATGTCCATAGGAATCTTGAAGATACTGCCATCCTTTGCACTCACTAATTTAATTCTTAAAGGAAAGCCCTTCTTTTTGTTCAGCTTTTCTATATTTAATATCTCTTTTATGTCAGCAAGAGCGATAGTCTCCTTCTTAAAAAGGCGTTTACAGAAAAGAGTTTTATTTATTGTATCAATTTCAATGCGTCTTCTGGAAAACTGATAAAACAGTATAGCAGCGCCTAAAGTGCAAATAAAATTGCTCACAAAATATATCAAGAGACCTGTGTCCATATCATTAAGATCACGTATGATATTATTTGCAACCAATGCCGTCAGAAACGCAAAAAACAAAACCAAAGACCACACAGCTTGCGATGCTCTCAATTTAATGATTCTTTTCTCTTTCTTCATTTTTATCTCCTTTTTGTAAATGTTTATTGTTTTCAGCATTTTCAGCGTCATTTTGACAAAATTTATGTTATAAAAACGATTACTGAAATACTGTATAACAGTCATAAAATTCTCTTTCTACATTATAACATACCGCCACACAACTGTCAATAACTGTAACACGCAAAGCTATTAAATAATAGATAAAATCGCGCTTAAAATGCAAAAAAATGAAATTACAAAAAAACTTTTAAAAACCCCTTGACAAATGCTATTTTTTTTGCTAAAATATACGAGTACAAGACGGAAGGTTAGCTCAGTTGGGAGAGCATCTGCCTTACAAGCAGAGGGTCACAGGTTCGAGCCCTGTACTTTCCACCAGGACTTCCGTTTCCGACTCGTTCGGGAACGGTTGGCTTTTATTTTTTGAAGTAACACGGCTTGGTAGCTCAGTTGGTTAGAGCGCTAGCCTGTCACGCTAGAGGTCGTGGGTTCGAGCCCCATCCGAGTCGCCATTACTTCTAATAATTACATAGTTTAATATGCGGATTTAGCTCATTTGGTAGAGCGTCGCCTTGCCAAGGCGAAGGTGGCGGGTTCGAGCCCCGTAATCCGCTCCATTTTATTTTAAAAGACAGTTCGGATTTTCGGGCTGTTTTTGTTTTTTATACGCACTTATGGCGGA
>JAZKZW010000073.1:0-28117 GCA_045612865.1 Eubacteriales bacterium | reverse complement strand
CCGCTCGCTAAAAACCGTAGATATGCCAACTAAACTTGTCAAAATCGGCAGAAGAGCATTCAAAGGCTGTACATCTCTTGATAACGTGATTTTACCAATCAATACAAAATCCATCGGCTTTGACGCCTTTGCAGACTGCGCATCCCTCCGTAGAATTGCTATACCAAAAGACCTTTTAGACATTGAGGACGAGGACGCTTTCGGTGGCTGTGACAAGCTGACCGATATATCCTTTGGCGGATCGAAGGAGGCATGGGAAATGATGCTTCACGGAAAAACTCTCACTCTCCAAAAAAGCGACTGCACAGTTGCAACGCCGAGAGTCAGCTTTATGAATTTGTAAGGAGGTAAATCTAGGTGAAATACAAATGCTTAGTATTAGATCATGACGACACCGTTGTCGATAGTAGTGCCTCCATACATTACCCTTCATTCGTTGAATACCTAAAGATTGCAAGACCTCATCTTGCCGATAAATACACTCTTGAAGAATACTTTGAAAAGAACTTCCACCCCGGTATTTTGGAGCTTTTCACCGATGAGATAGGCCTTAGTGAAACCGAGCTTGCCGAGGAGGAAGCATTCTGGCGCGAGTATGTTAAAAACCATATTCCAAATGCTTACCCCGGTATGCGAGAAATTATCGCAGAGTTCAAAGAAAGAGGCGGTATAATTGCCGTTGATTCTCACTCCGTTACCGAGAATATAGTTCGCGACTACAAGGCAAACGACCTGCCCGAGGCCGACATAATCTACGGCTGGGATATCCCAAAGGAAATGCGCAAGCCTGCACCGGGTACGCTCTTTGACCTTATGGAAAAGTTTAATCTCAAGCCCGAGGAAATCCTGGTTGTTGACGACCTTAAGCCCGGCTACGATATGGCAAGAGGCGCAGGTGTTCCCTTTGCAGCAGCATCCTGGGCTTATAACGTGCCTTCTATCAGGGATTTTATGAAGGAAAATTGCGACTACTTCCTCGAGTCGGTTGAGGATCTTCGAAAATTGCTTTTTGATTAATTTATTTTCACATTTTTCATATTTTTAGGGCTCGAACAGAGCCCTTTATTTTTTCCTTTATGCAAGGGACATAATTCCAACGCGCCCACTTGACAAAACTAAGGTTTTGTGGTAAAATGTAAGGTGGTTTAGTAGGCGCAGTTTGAAATAGATGCTTTGGTGCGGTGAAAGACTAGTTTTGAATTTCGGGAGGAGATTTTATGAACGTAAAAAACATTTATATGCATCTTAAGCTCGTGCTTCACCACAAATGGCGCGTTTTTATTAACTGCTCAAAGTGCGGTTTGCCCTGGCGCGGATTTATGCACGATATGTCAAAGTTCTCTCCTATTGAATTCTTCGAGAGCGCAAGGTACTATCAGGGAAATCGCTCCCCAATTACAGCATCTCGTCAGGACATTGGCTACAGCGAGGCTTGGCTCCACCACAAGGGAAGAAATAAGCACCATACCGAATACTGGTTTGACTGGGAGTGCGAGGTTCAGCCCCTTATGCCCTATAAATACATGGTGGAGTGCGTTTGCGACAAGCTTGCGGCAACAAGAATTTACTCCGGCAACAGTCCCGACTATCCAAAGGATAAGCCCCTTGCCCACTTCAGAAGATTTTGCAAGGCTGGCGTTATGAATCCAAAAACCGTGGAGTTTATCGAAACTGTGTTCACCGATATACAGACCATTGGTGAAGATGGTGTTCTTAACAAAAAATATATGAGAGAGACCTATGACAAAATTTGCCTCGGCAAGTGAAAAAGTCGCTCTTTTGCTAACTTTGATTTACAATACAGGAGATATAACTATGCTTTATGACGTAATAATTATTGGTGCAGGTCCCGGCGGTATCTTTTCCGCATACCAGCTTACAGAAAAAAACACAGACCTCAAAATTGCAATTTTCGAAGCAGGAAACGAGCTTAAAAAGCGTAAGTGCCCAATCGACGGCGACAAGATCAAGTCCTGCATACACTGCAAATCCTGCGCAATTATGAACGGCTTTGGCGGCGCGGGCGCATTCTCTGACGGAAAGTATAACATTACAAACGACTTTGGCGGCTCTCTTCACGAATACATAGGTAAGCAGAAGGCTATCGACCTTATGAAGTATGTTGACGAGATCAACCTCCGCTTTGGCGGCGAGGGCACAAGAATGTACACTACAGCAAACAACGCCCTTAAGACAGAGTGCCTCAGAAACAACCTTACACTCCTTGATGCATCTGTTCGCCATCTCGGTACAGACATTAACTACATAGTTCTTGAAAACCTTTACAACCTTCTTAAGGATAAGGTAGATTTCTACTTCAACACTCCCGTTCGCAAGATTGAAAAGACCGACCTCGGCTACAAGGTTATTACTGCCAAGGGTGAATATGAGGGTAAAAACGCCATTGTTTCTGTTGGTAGATCAGGCTCCAAGTGGATGGAAACCGTTTGCGAGGATCTGGGCCTTAACAAAAAGTCTAACAGAGTTGATATCGGCGTTCGTGTTGAGATTCCTGCGGCTATTTTCGAGCATATTACCGACGAGCTTTACGAATCCAAGATCGTTTACAGAACTGCAAAGTTTGAGGACAGAGTTCGTACCTTCTGCATGAACCCCCACGGCATCGTTGTTAACGAGAATACAAACGGCATCGTTACAGTAAACGGCCACAGCTTTGAGGATCCCAGCAAGAAGACCGAGAACACAAACTTCGCACTCCTTGTTGCAAAGCACTTCTCCGAGCCCTTCAAGGATTCCAACGGCTATGCTGAAAATATTGTAAAGCTTTCTAACATGCTCGGTGGCGGCGTTATTGTTCAGCGCTTTGGCGACCTTGAGCGTGGCAGACGTAGTACAAAGCAGCGTATTGCAGAAAACCGCGTACGTCCCACCCTTAACGCAACTCCCGGTGACCTCTCTCTCGTGCTTCCAAAGAGAATTCTTGACGGTATCATTGAGATGATCTACGCCCTCGACAAGATTGCGCAGGGTATGGCAAACGATGATACACTTCTCTACGGCGTTGAGGTTAAGTTCTATAATATGGAGGTTGAACTTGACGAAAACCTTGAAACCAAGCATAAAGGACTCTTTGTTATCGGTGACGGTAGCGGTGTTACCCATTCCCTCTCTCACGCTTCTGCAAGTGGCGTTTACGTTGCTGACCTCATTACAGAGAGAAGAAACAACAAGTAATTTTTTCCCGTTTACCAAAAGCAAACTATTCATTTATTAATAGAAAAAACGCAGGTTTAGCCCTGCGTTTTTTTGCGCCCTTTTGGGGACAAAAACCGCCGAGGATTTCCCCTCGGCGGTAAAGCTTTAAGTTAATAATTCAAATTACATTCTTACGATCTCATCTACCCAATCGGCAGCTCTGCCACCGGGAACGGTAAAGATGTGTTCTTCGTGATTAGCGAATACCTGAATCTTGCTTGCGCTAAGAACATTTACGTTTCTGATATCAACTACGTTAATAAGAAGGTTGTTCTTTGCATCTTTGTAGTTATCGGAATAGAATTCAAGAGTCTGCTTTGACAGATAGAGTCTGCCCTGCTTACCTGTCTTGTGATACTTTGCGTAGCTCTCGCAGATAACGCCTTCACGAACCTTTGCAACTGCCGCGCTGGGAGCTAAGAAATGACTCTCGGAGAAATCTTCTCTTGTGCCGTTAACGATGGAAATAATAATACCGATAAGCGCGCCTATAATTGCAAACGCAACTACACAGAGCAAGATGATGAAAGGACAGGGCAATGCTATATACTTAACGTTCTTTACAGTTTCATAGTTGCCTGCGTAAATTCTGATCTGTACATCGTAGATACCGATATGCTCGATTTCCTCTACCTTCTGACCTTTAACGTAATACTCTACGGTAATGTCGTCATCATCAAAATTCTTCAAGTCGTGCAAGCTGGAGAAATCAATCTTGTAGCTAGGACGAGCAGATTCGCCGTTAAGGAAGCTTCTAACCCAGCCAATCTGAAGTGTGCTTGCCTCAACATTTTCGTTCAATGTAGCGTGCTCGATTGTTAAGGTAGCTTCAAGCTCTGCATTCTTATAGTATTCATTACCGGTAATTACAACCTTAATAACATATACTCCGGCTTCTGTAAATACAGGGGCTTCTGTAAATTCTTCGCCATTGTAGTAGTAAACTATCTCAAGGGTATGTTCTTCACCGAAAATCTCGATAATCTTTTCTTCATCCCAGGAAAGCTTAATGGTTCTCTCGATAGGCTGATCGTCATTATCCAATCTATAGCTATATGTGGTATTCTTGAACTTGAATACGCTGGAAAACTCTCTCTTTTCGATTGTAAGAGTCTTCTCTATATTCTCAACTGTATAGTTGTTTGTATTATCTGTGAACTCAATAACTACTCTATAGCTGCCGGGATTGATAACGTTCTCAGGAAGAACCTCTTTTTCACCTAAGTAATATGTAACCTTTGGCTCAATACCTTCGGGAAGATTGTTAAGGCTAACACCGTGTGGATTTTCGTCATATACGCAGGAACCAACATTTACGCCAAAGCCGTCAACATCATTGAGAGCAAGCTTGTTGATAATCATATCGGTTGTCAAGGAAACAGACTCAAAGCCATCAGCTGAAATTGTTGCAGTTACGCTGTGTGTGCCGGCATTTGTATATTGATTTGTGGTATGTGTAACCTTGTAGCCGGGAAGATTCTTAACGTAAGCGGGAACCTTTGATGTATCAAGCTCTACAGAATGTGCTGTGCCATCGTATGTAAAGGTTCTGTCCTCAAGTGATGGGAAGCTAACACCAGCGCGAAGGTCAATTACATAAACTGTTGTATCTAAGGTAAATGTCTCGTAGTTAGGGCCGGAGATGGTTACGCTAACCTTGTGTTCACCGGATGTTGTTATATTGTTACCCTCATATCCTACTGTCAATTCACCTGGATTTCCAGGAAGAGTGCCATTGATATGTACAGAATATGTATTGCCAGCTTTGTATTCAAAGATATTTTTATTGTCAAATGAAATACCTTTAATCTCAGCCTTATTAATTACCATATCGGTTTCAAGAACAAGGGGCTCGTAGCCTTCACCGTAAAGAACTGCAACAGCCTTATATGTTCCTGCGTTGGTGTGCTTGTTGTTATAGTATTCAACCTCAACGCCCTCAGGAAGATCACCTTTTATTTTAGCTTCGTGGACCTTATTGGGTTCATAGGTACCAACATACTCGAATTTAATACCTTTAGTGTCAATTACCTTAATTGCATTACCGGTAGAGCCTTCGTTAGAGGCTGTATGAGCAGCAAAATCAACAGAAGCTGTTGGCATAATCTTGTTATGAAGTCCCAAGCCAAGGCAGACTGAAACAATAAGTCCAACAACAAGTCCTACGATTGCCCAGATTGATGCATGCTTTGCAATAATTCTTACGGGTGTGGTAGTAAAGACTTTTGCCTTTCGAGTAACGCCACTAGTGTTTTTACTCATAAATCTATTCTCCTATATTTCGTTATTATTAGCACAAAAATTAGTACTTCATAGTAAAGTATAACATTTGTGGTGAATTTTGTCAATATAAAAACGCGAAAAAGAAGTAAAAATTAAATATAATTAAATATAAACTATGCTTTAAATTGTGCTTTAGCAAACTTGACAAAAAGAAAGCGACAGCCCCATACCATTTAAGTTAAAGCTGCCGCTCGGTTTTATTTTACACTATCCCGTCGGGGATAGTTCTTTTTTTGTGAAGTTTTTTATTATACTCTTACGATCTGTGCTGCCCATTCATCAGCCTTTGCCGCAGGAACTGTGAATGTATAAGCCTCGCCATTTGCATAAACAACAAGCTTGTTATGAGCTACGGCATCAACGTTTCTGATGTCCGCTACGTGGATAAGGAAGTTGTTATCAGCATTGCTGTAATCGTACGCATAGAACTCAAGAGTTGTCTTTGTCAGGTAAAGTCTTCCCTCTGCCTTCTTTTCCTTGCTGTTTGCACGGCTCTCGCAGAAGATATCGCCTCTAGCCTTGAGAATAGCGTTTCTGGACTTGATAAAGTACTTCTGAGATAAGAGATCGTTTCTTGTGCTGAAAATAAGTGTGATGAAGGATGAGAGAATACCTAAAATCAAGCTTGCTGCCATAATCATAGCGATAACCAGCTTGTAGTTAGGAACAACTGTCAAGGTAGTGTTAAATGTCTTGGAATAACCGTTTACGTCGGTAACTACTACGGATATCTTGTAGCTGCCAACCTTCTTAACGCCCTCTGTTACAGCGCCGTCGATGAAGTATTCAACGATAACGTCCTCACCAGCAATGCCCGTAACCTTTGGAAGGTGGAAATCGCTATCGCGTACTACAGACTGGCTGGATGCTACCTTGGCGTCAAGAACAGGTGTATCAAGGATTACAAGAGTAACTGTCTTTGTCCAGTCGTTGTAGTTTTCACCACCGTTAACAGTAACTGCAACGCGATATGTACCGGGCTTTTTATAAGAATCTATTTCTTCAAGTCTTGTTCCCTCGGGAAGCTCTCCAACAAGCTCAAGTGTAACATCCTGACCTGAGTAAGGAACTGTGAGATTGGAAACATCAATGCCTGTAATATCAGCCTTAACAATGTTCAGATTACCTCTTAACTCAACGGTGTTGCTGTAGTTTGAGCCACCGAAGTTTACAAACTGAACATATGTACCAACGTTCACATATTCTGTCTCAAATGTATAGCTAACATCGTCAGGAAGCTTGTCAAGTCCGTGGATTGTTACATGCTGTTTTTGACCATTATACTTTACATTTGTGGACTCTATGCGAATGGAACTGTCAAGAACAAGCTCTATCTGATTAATAAGAAGTACAGCTTCAACAGTAGCGGGAGCGTAGTTATCCTTTGTAAGTGTAAGGGTGATTGTATATAGACCTGCGTTAATTATCTTGTCAATTTCGCAAGTGTTTCCGGCAGCATCTTTGCAAGTATAGGTTGCTGTAAGATCCTCGGGAATATTTTCAGCATAAATCATATGAGCGGCTCTGTCATAGTCAACTGCAACGTTCTCAAATGTTACGCCTGATACGTCAAGTGTTGCGGGATTGATAGTGACTGTAGCAGTCAATGTATGGTCGTTGTAGTTACTGTTTTTCAAGATTGCCTTAACAGTATGCTCGCCTGCATTAACAACTTCATTACCTACATATTCAACCTCAAACAATCCGTCAGAATTGCCTGCGATATAGATGGAGTAGCTGTCACCATTGTAGGTAACGGTAATGCCATCAAAGGAAATTCCAAAATCTGCAGGGGTGAAGTCTGCAGCAGCTACAGTAATTTCTGCATCAAGCTGGATTTCCTCATAGTTACGGCTCTTAAGTGTAACGGTCTGTGTGTACTTACCAACGTTAACAGCCTTTTCGCCGGAATAGATAATTTCAAATACTTCACCATCGGTGAGAGTGTATCTGTAAACTATGGTGTTATTGTTTCTGTATGCCTCGGAAAGTGTACCCTCGGGCAACATTTCGTAGTTGATCTGGAGATACTGCTCGGAGGTGTTATAAACTACCTCGCCGTTAGCAAAGAAGGCTTCGTAATCCTCCTCTTCAACAAGAACACCCTTGTTGATCTTCCATTCAACATTAAGGATGATTGTCTTATAGTTTTCAGACTCGATAACGATCGTAGCTACATAATTATCAACAACTGTTGCCTCGTTGCCGTAGTAGCTTACATTTGCGTTAATAGCTTCGAGCTTTTTCAATGTTTCCTCGTTAAGAGTTACAGAATGAAGTGCGCCGTCATAGTAGAGGTTTGTTTCTGTATAAAGCTCCTCGCCAAGGGAGAGATCAGCCTTTTCAACAACCATTCTAACTATGTTAGTGTATGTTTCATAGTTGTCTGCTGTAATTGTGTAACGCTGCTCGTAAACACCTGCATTAATAACAGCGGCATCTACGGTTATAACGATATTTTCAGCCTCGATGACTTCTTCTGTAAATGCCTCTACAAGAGAAACCTTGATGTTTTTCTCATTACCGTCGTATGTGTGTGTAGTGCCTTCAATCTTTAAGTCTGCCTCGGTGAAGGTTGCCTTTACGATAGTAAGTGTGCTGAAGATTTTGTATTCTTCATAGTTGTCGCCGCTGAGTGTTGCAACAACGATATATGTGCCTATATTCTTCGGAACGCCATCAAACTTTGTTTCGCCAACGTAGTATTCGACAACAACCTCAACGCCCTCTACAACTTCTTCAGCAATTTCTGCCTTATGCTCTTCTCTATCGTAGGGAACAATTGTTTCGGGGATAGTGTAGCTTGAAAGCGAAGCCTTGTTAACGGTGAATGCCACGTCTATTGTTTTTGTATAGTGACCGTCAGAGATCTCTACTGTGATAACATAATCCTTGGCATCAACTACGCCCTCGGTAATTTCCTCTTCTCCAATGAAGTACTTAACGGTAAGACCCTCTGCGCCCAAAACAACGGGAAGGTGCTTTTCGCCATTATATGTAACAGACTGGATGGAGTTTACGGTAACGTCAAGAACCTGGCTGGGAAGAATCTTGAGAGTTGCAGTACCTGTCCAATCGTTATAGTTTGCACCACCATTTACTCTGATAATAACGGTATGCTCGCCGATTGCTGTAAATTCAAGAGGCTCAACAAGTGTAGCACCCTCGGGAAGCTCGCCAACAAGCTCGATTGTATGAGCATTGCCATCATAGTGAACCTCGGTATCTGCGATGGATATACCTGTGATATTTGCCTTTTTAATAGTAACAAAGCTGAAAACAGCCGGGAATTCATAGTTATCATTAGCCTTGAAGATAACCTCTACCATATGTGTGCCGGCATTAGTAACCTTCTCGTTTACGATCTTTTCAATCTCAACGTCTGCGGGAAGAGCCTCAATAACATTTAGGGTAACTGTCTTTTCTTCGCCGTCATAAGTAATATCTGCATCGCCTAAAGCAACTTCGCCAAAGAGGAATTCAAAATTATCTGCATCAAGGAGCTTTTTAGTTACGGTAAGCTGGCTCTCAATAACGATGTCATTATAATTCTCACTAACGAGGGTTGCAACTACTCTGTATGTACCTGCAGAAATAACCTGATCTGCCTCTACAGGCTCGCCACTTACGTTATAGTAGCTGTAGGAAATCTCAAATCCTTCGGTATCGCCTGTAACCTGGTGGGAGTGAGCTGTGTTATACTCATATTCCTCGGTCTTTGCAGGGAATTTAATGCCAAAATCAGAAGCGGAGGCGTCAGCCTTTTCAATAACGAGTGTTGCCTCAATAGGAGCGTTCAAAACATAGTTTCCGCCACCAACAATAAGCTTTACGGTATATTCGCCTGCGTTTGTGGGCTTGCCATCTAACTCTGTTTCACCGCTGAAGTACTTAACTATGTAAGCGTTGCCTTCAATGGTATCAGCGCCCAAAATGGTAGCAGACTTTTCTGTACCGTCGTATGTAAATGTAAGCTTTTCAGCATCAATGCTTGCGCTATGCTCGATAACAGCCTGTTCTATTGTAAGTGTAACCTCAACAGTTTTTTCTTCTCCACCACGTGTATAGAAACTTACTTTTACGAGGTATTCACCTGCATTTTTAACAGAATTACTGTCGATTAAAACGCCGTCTTTATAATATTCAACCTGCATTGCGACCTTGTTGGAATCGTATCCGTTAACTGTGATAGACTTTGCAGTGCCATCATAGGTAGCAGTCTGTGCAAGAGGAACCTTAATGGTTATACCGCCGATGTTTACGGTTTCTTCTGTTGCTCTAACCTCTCCGTCGTTTGAAGCAGTAACCGCATAAACAACCTCATTGAATGCAAAAATGGATTTTACTTCCGCAATGATACGGTTGAAATTAAAGTAAGCAACAATACCTATGCTAAGGATTATGCCCACAACCAAGCTGATAATAACATTTTTGAGTACAATGCTACCAACGCTTGTTTTCAACACCTTCGTTTCTTGTGTAACGTTCTCGGGTTTGTTTTCCATAGAATTATTCTCCTATATTTTGATTTTAATTAAGTATGTCACTTAAAAGTATAACATTTGTGGTGAATTTTGTCAATATAAAAACGCGAAAAAGCTAATAATATTTAATTTTATTTTAACTTTGCGCTCGGGGATGCGAAAAACTTGAAAATTATGCGCTTTTCTTAAATTGTGCGCACAAAAGTATGGAAAAAGTATTGTAAAGCTCATGTCTTTGTGCTATAATTAGGCTAGATAACTATCTTTTTCAGAGGAGGACACGGTATGCGTATTTTTCTCATAAGACACGGCGAGTCTATCTCAAACGTTCACGAAAATTATGAAGAAAGAGTTCCCGACCATCTGGTTTCGCTGACAGAAAACGGAAAAAACCAGGCAAGAGAAATGGGAATGTGGCTGAAGGATTACTGCGACAAGGAGGGAGTTGACCTCAGAAAGGCAAGGATATGGAGAAGCCCCTATCTGCGCACAAGGCAGACCTCGGAGGAGTTCAACAAATCCTTTGGCATCGAGGATATACGAGAGGACATTACCCTTATCGAACAGCAGTACGGACTCTTTGATTCTATCCCCTACGAAAGATGGGGCGAGCTTTATCCCAACGAGTTTGAAGAATACGAGCGACAGATAAATAATTTTGGAAAATTTTATGCCAGATTTCCTCTTGGCGAAAGCCCCTTTGACGTGGCAATAAGGGTTCATCAGTTTATGGGAACTATACACCGAGATTTTAGAAAATGGGGCGTTGACACGCTGTTCATCTTTACCCACGGAACTACTATGCGCTCCTTCCTTATGCGCTGGTTCCACTACTCTCCCGAATGGTACGAGGAGCAAAGAAATCCGAAGAACTGCCAGATACGAGAAATTAGAGACGGGGTGGACATCGGCTACATAAATCAGCCTAATTGACTATAATAGTTTGCATTTCCATACATTTTAACTCAAATTTCGTTAATTAACTACACAACATACATCAGAGGTTTTTACTTCATGAAAAAAATCGACAAAACAAAACGAAAGATATTTTGGCTTGAGAAAAAGCTTGAAAAACTAAAATCAAAAACAGAAAAAAGTTATCTTGACAGTTACTATTTATCAAAATATCAGCGTGAGCTTGACTTCTATAAGCAGGCACTTAAGATATACGAGAGCGAGGACGAGGTCACCGGCAAAAAGTCTCTCTCCCTTCTGCGTGAGGAAAAGCGCCGCGGCGAGATACTTGAGGGCAATTTGCTCAGCACAATTATAGCTATCTGCCTACCCATAGCGCTTTACGTTTTCTTCAACAGCTTTTATTCCCTGCTTGACTCTGTTATGTGCGCAACCATCAGCGCCGCAAGCGTTAGTGACGTTGCTATTTTGGCACAGATAAAGAATATGGTTAACGCCTTCGGCTCGGGAATTGCAGGTGGCGGCGCAGTTTTGGTTTCTCGCTACTACGGCGGCGGAAAAATGAAGGAGGCAAAGGAGGCGGCAGGCAACTGTATCTCGGTCAGCCTTATAACATCCCTTTTCATCTGCGTTATCCTCATTCCCCTTGCCGGCATAATTTGTCAGGCTGTAGGTTGCACGGGAGAGGACACCGGTCTTTACTTCTCGCTGCAGATGTTTGAGCTTGCGATCATTGCCATCAACACGGTTTTCATCGGCCTTGAGCGAGTTAAGGGAAATTCCAAGCGTATTCTCGGGCTGAACATCGGAGTTTTGATTATCAAGCTGACGCTTAACGTTCTTTTCATTTATGTTATAAAGGTAGATAGCATCGTTTGGCTGGAGCTTTCCTCAATTTTGGCGCAATGCTCGCTTCTCATCTACGGCATCTCGGTTATATTCTCGGAAAAAAATGCCCTTCGTGTTACAAAAAACGAGCTTCATCTGAAAAAGGTATATATTTCACCGATTTTCAAGCTTTCAATTCCAATATTCCTCGGCAAATTCGTTATGAACTGCGGAAAGTTTATTGTAAACCTGCTAAGCAACGTTTTCTATGGCGCGGCTACCGGTGGTCTTATTGTTGGCGCACTTGCGGTTTCAAACAACTTAAGCGGTCTTATCACTTCACCTGCCAACGCATTTGAGGAGGGCGAGTCCACCATTGTCAGCCAGAACATCGGCGCAGGAAATTACAAGAGAACTATTGACGCCTTTGTTCGTACCTCTGCCGTGGTTTTGACATTCAGTATGATTGGCTTTATTCTTGTAAGATTTGTCTTTCTTGACGATTTGGCAAACCTCTTTGCAAGTACACGAATCACCGATGCAGAGGAAGCCCTGAAAAGCCAGATGCTGGTAAGCTACATCAAGGAAATTTACGTTTATGACTGCCTTTCTATTCCTACCCTCGGCGTTACGGCAGCAGTGCTCGGACTTCTTTACGGATATGGAAAAACGCACCTTTCATCAATCCTTAATTTCTCAAGAATTTTAACAAGAATTATCACCCTGGTTTCCCTCTGGTCAATAGGTATGGATTATACTGCCGTAGGCGTTGCTATGGGTATCAGTAATATCATTATTATGCTGCTTTCTATTCTGTTTTTGGTAATATTCCTCGCAAAGGAAAAACCGCTCAGTAAAGCACAAAACCATACCATTTGACAACTTTTGTTCATAAATATTTCTTTTAGGAGGCACAATATGTCATTTTTAAGTAAACTCTTTGGTAGAAAAAACGATGAATCTACATCAGATTATTCCGAAGCATGGTATAACGATGCAGGCAGCCGCTCTGATAGAAAATCCTTAAGAGTTGACCCCCTTAGCGGCAAGGAAAGCAAAGCTATGATGGACCCTGTGCACAACCACATTCCCGGCAACGGACAAGATTCAAATGCTGTTAAAAAGAACGGCGTTTAACAAAAATTAACAATATATATACTTTTATTTATTGACATTTTTTATAATATCTGCTATAATTTAGAAAAGATTTGCATATTAGAAGGAGATAAGCTATGGCACAGAAAAATGATTTTAGCTTCTCTATTGTACCTGCCTTACTGCTTTGGGCTTTGAATTTTATTCACGTTCCCTTTACCTGGTGGTCAATATCTGTTGGCGGCGGCATGGAGATGGGTGTGCTCTTCCCTCTCTTCTTTATTCAGGCTCCAAGCATTGTTTTGTTATTAATCAGCGGAATATGTATGATAGTTGTAAGACATCACAGAGCCTCTGTCATAAAGAACGCAATTCCTGCGGTTATCTACATCCTTCAGGTTGCAATCTTTTGGATATGCGCTTTTTACAGATGACAAATATAACACCAAAAACGCTTACACAACCAGAGGTTTATCACTATGAGTAGAGGTTTATTCATGAGAAGAGATTTTGACGACATAATTTTATGCATACCTGCGCTGATGTTTTCGGTGCTGAATATTTTGCATTTTGCATCAACGTTTTTCATTCTTACGAATAACACTGCGATGCTTCTTACCGTAGCGGCTCCAATCGCAATTTTGGATCTTATCGCTATCATCCCTATTATTGCAGCTATCGTTTTTGTTGTTATTTTCAGAAGCGAGCTTCTGGCAGAGGTAATGACCATTCTCTTTGTAGGCTTATTTATTTATCAGGGCTATTACTTCTGGTCTCATATTTTGCCAATAATGTTCACTTACGTTTAAGAGGCTATTTGGCTTTTAATAATACAAAAATAAAAAAGGAGAAAAACAAAATGAAATTATCACAAGATTTCAAAAAACAAGCAAAGTCTGCTCTTAAGGGTCATTGGTTTGTAGCTATTATTGCATCCTTTATTGCTGCATTCTTCGGCGCACTTAATGGTTCAGGCAGCAGCTTTAGCTTTTCCAGTAGCTCATCAAGCAGCGGTAACGTTGATCCCGGCACAGGAACTCCTACACCTGATGTAATGGATCCCGCTATCGATACCGAGCTTATTCTTACAATCATAGGCGCATTCCTTGTAATCTGGTTGATCGTTCTTGTTGTTGCCATTATACTTTGGGTTATCGGCCGTGGAATTAACGTTGGCTACTCCAAGTTCAACATCAACCTTATTGACAGCAAGCCGGCAAAAATCAGAGATCTCTTTGATAGCTTCGGCCAGCTTAAGACATCTCTTGTAGCAAACATCCTTATGGGTATTTACACAATGCTTTGGTCGATGCTCTTTATTATCCCCGGTATCATCGCAACATACAGCTACGCTATGACTTCATTTGTACTTGCTGAAAACCCCGAAATGAGCGCAAATGAAGCTATCCGCGAGTCCAAGAGACTTATGAAGGGTAATAAGTGGAGATTCTTCTGCCTTCAGCTCAGCTTTATCGGTTTGATGATCGTTGGTGCTCTTACCCTCGGAATTGGTTACATCTGGATCGTTCCTTATCAGCAGGCAACCTTCGCAGCATTCTATCGTGACATCTGCCCTGCAAAGGATGAGGTTGTTGCTTAAAATTACAAGGCTTATTAACCTATAAAAGCTACTTAAATCAGTTTTTTACACGCCCTCGGCTAATCGAGGGCGTTTTTTCTTTGCAACAAAAAAAAATAAAAAAACGGTCGAGCCCACATCGAGAAAAAACGAGGAGTTCAACCGTTAATTTATTTGATTTTTATTTAGTTTTTGCTATTTTAAGATTTCTTGATAAGGCGAATATAGAATTCAACCGTTTTTGCAATAGTTGCAAGAGGAATACGCTCGTTATTACCGTGAATAGTTCCGCGCTCCTCAGAGGAAAGTGCCATTGCGGAGAAACGATAAACCTTGTCAGAAATTCTGCCCCAGTGGCGGCTGTCAGAGCAGGCTACCATAGGATATGCAGAAACGATCGCCTCGGGCCAGGTCTTGCTGATAACGGACTTAACACGCTCCCAACCCTCGCAATTTGTAGATGAGGTTCTGGAAGGATCGTTGCCCTCAAGGCGCTCTACCTTAACATACTCGTCCTCGCAAACCTTTTTGATCTCAGCAAGAATCTTCTCACCTGTATCACCAGCAACAAGACGGTGGTTTGACATCATTCTTGCATAAGGTGGAATTACGTTAACGCCCTTCGAGCCCTCCATCATAGTGAAGGCTGTTGTGGTTCTTACGATAGCATTAAGCTCACCGCCGGTAAGTCTTGTGAAAATGTCAAGCACGGGTGCGAATACACGAACGTTTGCGAAAAGGAATCTATAGAGGAATGTGGAATGACGGCCGAGGGTGTTAAACATCTCAAGCGCCGCAGGAGAAAGGGTAAATTTGAAGGGGTGATTCTCAAGCTTGCAGCAAGCCTTTGAAAGTCTGCCGATGGGAGTATGGGGAGCAGGAGATGAAGAATGTCCACCGCCACCCTTTACAGAATACTGAACGTTGAGCATACCCTTTTCGCAGATACCGATAAGAGCAACGGGCTGCTTTACACCGGGGAATACATTTTCAACAACTGCGCCACCCTCGTCAACTACAAGACCGGGAGTAATGCCTCTCTCTTCAAAGAGATCAACGATTGCAGGTGAGCCGCCGCCGTTAATTTCCTCATTGCCGGAGAAAGCAAAGTAAATGTCATTTTCAGGAATGAAGCCCTCGCTGATAAGAGCCTCTGCCGCCTGGAGAGCACCGTTAAGAGTTCCCTTTGTATCAAGAGTGCCGCGTCCCCAGAGAACACCGTTATCAACAATGCCATCAAATGCAGGCTTTTCCCAATCCTCCTCAACAACAGAAACTACATCATAGTGGGACATGAGAACTGTTGGAGCATCGGAACTCTTGCCCTTCCAATGAAGAAGGATGGAACGATCTGTGGGATATTCTGCAATACATTTTTCATAAACGTGAGGGAAAAGATCGGGGAGAAGTGCCTTAAATTTTTCAAATTCTCCATCGTCCTCAAGGCTTCTGTCACGCTCGGAAATAGTTTTGCACTTTATCATCTCCGCAAGGTCACATGTTGCCTTATCGCTATTTACAAAAACGGGTTCGATCTCCTCGATAACACCGGGTACAGGCTTAAATCTGAGAGCACGGATAAGCATTACAGCAATGCCGATCAATAAAAGAAGCAGCAGTCCACCAAGGACAATTAATAAAATTTTCCAGTCCATTCTAGTTCACTTCCTTTTATCAAATTACGCCTTTTTTGTAAAGTATTCTTGACACAATGATGGTAAATACAACGCCAACGGGCACCATGATACCAACCATAGAAGAATCAAGAGCATCAACAAAGATGAAGAGCGCGAGCATAAGCGCGATGGGTGCAACAGCAATCTTCCAGTTCTTTGAAATAAGAGCAACACCAAGAGCACCGAAGAGCGCGGGAAGCATCTGGTCAAATGCGGGAGTGAGAATCTGGTTCTCAAGAATTGGTCTGAGCGGAACTATAAGAAGAACGCCGAGAGCCACGATAACTGTTGTTACGATAGAGGAAACTGCGATAGCGATTGTAGAAACAACCTCACCCTCCTCGCTCTTTGCGCTAACGCCTGCATTTTCAAGAGCGTTGATAGCACAAGGAAGCTTAAGGTTAGAGATATTACCTGTTACAAAGGAGAGGTATGAACCACCTGCACCAAGCATGGGAATGAATGTTATAACCTCAACAACACCAACTGCCCAATACATGGGAGCTGTGTAAGAAATTCCGAGAAGAAGTCCCTGCCAATCGGGAGTTGTCTTAAATACCAAGCAAACTGCCACAGGGAAAAGAAGGAGAAGAACCATCATGGAAAGATTCCAGATAGTGCCGTATCTATGTACTGAATCCATATAGGATAAATTCTTATTCTTTTTCATTATCCGATAATACCTCCAATCCAATTTGTAAGAGGAATTGCAACTGCCATACCTGCTACCATACAGATAGGAAGCGCATAGTCGTTAAGCCATTTCCATTTAAGCTTGTTGATAAGAATGCCGCAAACGCACATAAGAAGCGCACTGGTAGCCATTACACAAACGGGAACAAGACCAACGGTTGGCTGATATATTACATTTTCAACTGTACCGTCAATGTTTTTAATTTCGGTTGGAACACCGTTTGGGAACCTCCAAAGCTTGGAAACATCGCAGAATACATAACCTACAAAAGCAGAGATCATACCGATGAAGAGAGAGTTCTGCATAATTTCAGACCATTTAGCATCCTTCTTTTCAAAGGAAACAAGACCTGACTGATACTTCTTTGCAATAACGGGCACAAGCCAGATACCAACCATGATTGAAATTGTCATTACAGAGGCGATGGTTACAAACTGGGATGCGGTCATGCTGTTACCAAGCTCCTTAAGAGTTGTACCCATACCACTGGCAGCGTTGGCAGCAGCGATAGCCTCATAGGAGAGAGAGCCAACTACCGAAAGACGAAGCCAAGGCAACGCAATACCAAGAGACTTTGAAAGAGCAACTACAGTAATTACGATAGATACCGCAGGTGCAAGTGTGAAGATTATTGCAGTCTTGATAGTCTTGTGAATCTTCGTCATATCCATGCCAAGCTCCTTTGCACGGCGATAAGCTCTAACGAGGAAGAACACAGACTGACCGATCACTGCTGCAATTATCAAGCCGACAAATACAAACAGTATAGGGTGATTAATACTAAAATCCATTTTGTTTACCTTCCTTTTTTGTTTTTATATATAAAGTTATTAAAAATGGTCTGTTTTGTAAACTGAAATTTACTTTTTTTGCATATTTTCATATCAAGTGAGGCACGGAGATGCGAGATTGCCTGTTGCCTTATTTATGATACAACTTCTTTGTCTGATACTTCGGCTCGCAGGAAAGATTAATACCCAGCTTACGGAATGTTTGAGTATCGGATTGGGAGAGAATTACTGTTGAGTGAACCTCACAGTGGCGAAGCTGGTCGAGAGCCTCCATTGCACGCTCGGCTGTAGGACTTTTTACTGCAGAAACGGAGAGAGCTATTAAAACCTCCTCTATATGCAGACGGGGATTGTGGTTGCCGAGAAATTCGGTCTTCAGCTTTTGTATAGGCGCGAGGATCTCGGGAGAAATAACATCTGTATCCTTGTCAATTCCCGCAATAGCCTTAAGCGCATTAAGCACGGCTGCACTGGATGGGCCGAGAAGCGAAGATGTCTTTCCTGTAACGATACGTCCGTCATTAAGCTCAATTGCTACAGCAGGGGCATCGGTTTCAACAGCCTTTGCAACAGCTGATACAACGCATCTGCGCTTTTTGGTAACGTCGATAGCAAGCTTCTGCATAATAAGCTCAATTTTATGAACCTCAAGGTCGTTTCCGTTACCCTTTCTCAGGTTACAAAGAGCGTTGTAATATCTTCTTATAATCTCCTGCTCTGCGGCGGCGGAAACAGCCTCGTTATCAAAAATACAGCTGCCAACCATATTTACGCCCATATCTGTTGGAGATTTGTAAGGGCAAACGCCCAAAATACCTGTCAGCATAGAGCGAAGAACGGGATAAACCTCAACATCACGGTTGTAATTTACTGTAGTAACGCCATAAGCCTCCAGATGGAAGGGGTCAAGCATATTTACGTCATTTAAGTCAGCGGTTGCCGCCTCGTATGCGAGATTGACAGGGTGGTTTAAGGGAATGTTCCAGATTGGGAAGGTCTCAAACTTTGCGTAGCCGGATTTTCTACCCATTTTGCTCTCGTGATAGATCTGGGAGAGGCAGGTAGCCATTTTTCCCGAGCCGGGGCCGGGGGCTGTTACGATTACGATAGAACGGGTAGTTTCGGCATATTCATTTCTACCAAAGCCCTCGTCCGAGAGAATAAGGGGTACGTTGTGGGGATAGCCGGATATTTCATAATGCTTATAAACCTTAAGTCCGAGATTTTCCAGCTTCTGCTTAAAGGCCTCTGCAACTGCGCTGGGCTTGAACTTTGTGATTACCACAGAGCCAACGTAAAGTCCCCAGCCGCGGAATGCATCAATAAGGCGAAGAACGTCCAGGTCATAGGTAATACCGAGATCACCGCGCACCTTGTTTTTCTCTATATCCTCTGCATTGATGGAAATTATGATTTCAGCATCGTCGCGAAGCTCGGACAACATCCTTATCTTACTGTCGGGGGCAAATCCGGGCAACACTCTGGACGCGTGGAAGTCGTCAAAAAGCTTTCCTCCAAACTCCAGATAAAGTCGTTCGCCAAAGAGGGATATGCGCTCCTTGATCTTATTTGATTGTAGCTTAAGATATCGTTCGTTGTCAAAGCCTGCCTTAAACATTTCCCATTTCTCCCCAAAAAATCAATATTAATAAATTCTATTTTACCATATATTTGTATTTTTTTCAAGGTAATTAGGAAATTTTCTTTATTTTAATATTTTTTTATTCTTTTTATTTAATTTTTTCATATATATTTACACTTTGTTCTTGAATTAATGCAAAAAAGATGGTAAAATATACTTGTAATAAGGTGCAACCTTTGCACAGAAATGGAGCTACAATATGGAAAATAATCAATCTCTTTCTTTAGACGTTCGTGAAGTAGGTAGAAATTGCACAAAAACAGTTTCAAGATGTAATTTCTCTGTCACCATCTATCTTATAGTTTGCGGAATTGCAGTGTCTATTATTTCGGGCGCTATAAGTTATGCACTTTTAGCTTTCCTCGGTGAGGAGGGTTACGTAAGCGTTCTTCAAAATCCACTCTATTATAACATCATTAACTGGAGCCTTCAGGTAATCTGTATGTACATTATCGGATACCCTGTGTTCCACTCTTTAACAAAGCATTTGCCACGCCGTGATAAATCCGATAAAGAAAAGCTTGGATTCTTCAATTTTATTGGCATCTTCCTTATGCTTGAGGGCGTTATGCTTATAGGTTCTATTATTGCAAATAACGTTACCGACCTTATCAACAGACTTCTCAACATTGAGGTTAAAGATACAACAGGTGAATTTATTGGTCAGACACCTATCGGCATAGTTATTCTCGTGGTAGTTATCATCGGCCCTATCTTTGAGGAGCTGATATTCAGAAAAATATACATTGATGCCATCGGAAAGTACAGCACAAAAACCGCTATTTTAGTTTCGGCAGCTTCGTTTGCTCTCTTCCATGGAAATATAACTCAAATTATCTATACCTTCGGCGTAGGTCTTATCCTCGGTTGGGTGTATGCAAAGACCAAAAATATTGTTTACCCCATCATTCTTCACATGCTCTTAAACTTCTTTGGAACAGTTCCATCACTTCTCGTTGAGGACAGCATAAACAGAATTTTCTCTATTCCCGAGGCTGAGTGGGCATCCGCTATGTCCGATCCATCCTTCTGGGTTGATTACCTTAAGGTAATGGCAGTAAGCTTAATGCAGTACGGATTTATCTTTATCGGTGGAATTATCCTTCTCATTATGATCTTCGGTAAAAAGTTTAAGCTTGATACATCAGATGAGGTTAAGTTCGGCTTCTTCAGAAAGCTTCGAATCTACGTTTTTAATGGTGGAACACTTCTATTCTTCATTTACACCGTAATCACCGTTCTTCTCAGCCTGTTTTTACCTGTAATAGAACAAGCACTGGAATCACTTACATAAAAATTTTAGCCTAAAAACACATATCCTACCAAAAGGAGAACACAAAGCATGATACATCTAACAACTCCCTTTATTGAGAATATGAACAGAGAGCTCCCATGGAATGAATACCCCCGTCCATCTATGATGAGAGATTCCTTCCTCTGTCTTAACGGACAATGGGACTTTCAGATTTCCGATGAGGGCGCACCTATAGAATACAGCGAAAAGATCCTCGTTCCATTCCCTCCCGAAAGTATGCTCTCCGGCATCGGAAGATCTACAGAATACAAGGACCTCTACTACAGAAGATTTTTCACTCTCCCTGAAGGATTTTTGCCCGAGGGATACAGACTCATTCTCCACTTTGGCGCTGTAGATCAGATAGCCGACGTTTATCTTAACGGTGAAAATGTTATTCATCACGAGGGTGGTTATCTCCCCTTCCACGTAGATGTTACAGATAAGCTCTGCGATACAAACGAGCTTTGCGTTAAGGTTAAGGACACCCTCGACCTCAAGTTCCCCTATGGAAAGCAGACCAAAAAAAGAGGTGGAATGTGGTACACCCCCGTCAGCGGTATTTGGCAGACAGTGTGGTGCGAGGCTGTTCCCACCCAGTATATCAGAGGTATGAAAATCACTACAGATGATACATCTGCAACCATCAAAATCTTTGCCGAGGGAGCAAAATCTCTTACCGTAAAGGAAACAGGTGAAGTATATAACTTTGATGGCGAAGAAATTGTTATTAAGCCGGAAAATCCCGAAAAATGGTCTCCTGAGTCACCTTTTATTTACAATTTCACGGTAAAATGCGGTCTTGACAGCGTTGATGGTTACTTTGCTCTCCGTAAAATAGAGTCAAAAATTGTTAACGGTGTTCCTCGACTTTGCCTCAATGGCAAGCCCTATGTTTTTACAGGACTTCTTGACCAGGGCTACTTCCCCGACGGTATCTTCCTTCCTCCCACAAGCGAGGGCTATGAATACGACATCAAGCGTTGCAAGGAAATGGGCTTCAATATGCTCCGCAAGCACATAAAGGTAGAGCCCGAGATCTTCTATCACCTCTGCGACAAGCTTGGTATGGTAGTGTTCCAGGATATGGTTAATAACTCAAACTACTCATTCTTCTTTGATACCGCGCTCCCCACTATCGGAATGAAGCGTTTTCCCGACTCTATACTGCACAGAAATTCCGAGCATAGAAGAATCTTCAAGGAGCACACCCTTGCCACTATAGAGCATCTTCACAACTTCCCGTCTATCCTCTATTACACCGTGTTCAACGAGGGCTGGGGACAGTTTAATGCTGATGAAAACTTTGAGATGGCAAAGGCAGCCGACCCTACCAGAATTTATGACGCGACCTCCGGTTGGTTCTGGAGAAGCAAGAGCGATGTTGACTCCCGCCACGTTTATTTCAAGGAGGTTAAGCTTGGCAAGGTTACAGAGCGTCCTATCGTTATCAGCGAGTTCGGCGGATATTCCTACCGTGTTGAGGGACACCTCTTTGGCGAGCAGAATTACGGCTACACCTCCCTTGACGACAGACAGGCATTTGAGGATAAGTTCGTTGCCCTCTATGAAAATGAGATACTTCCTATTATTAATAGTGGAGTTGGCGCATTGGTTTATACCCAGGTTTCTGATGTTGAGGATGAAACAAACGGCATTATGACCTATGACAGAAAGGTTACAAAGCTTGACGTTGTGCGCATCCACGACCTTATGATGCGTGTAAGAGGCGCAATTAAAGACTAAAATAAACAAAATAAACAAAATCAGCCCGAGAGTCAAATCTCGGGCTTTAATAACACCTTACAAAAAAGATTATAACAAAAATTCAAGTAAGCTTTTTGCAAAAGAATTTTGAGGGATTACGAAGAAAATCGAGCGAGTGAGCGATGGCATAGTTGCCTATGTCGAGCGAAATGAGTCGATGATTTCTCTGAAGTAATCACCAAAATTATGAAGCAAAAAATACAAAGTGCGCGGACAAGCCGCGCACCTCGCTTTGGGCAGTTTTTCGTTAAAAAAACCTTGAGTCGGTCAATTGTGTGACAGGGCAATACCCAAAAGTCATTTTAACCGGCAATATTCTCATCTGACCTCTTCATTGGCATTCATCGAACTAACACCGACGAAAAATCAGCATAAGACAAGTAAATCATTTTTTTGCTCAGGCAACAGAGCTTATCAGGACTTCTTTCCAACCTCGTTGATACGGCGCTTTTCTGCCTTTTCAAAATAAAGCTCGCCAACCTTTTCTGCGCGGTCCTCGTAGGATTCAATATGCTTTGGCGCCTGCTTTTCCTTTTTAGGAACCTTTCTTGTATAGATGTCAAATCCTTCTATAGCACTCTCGCGAACTTCCTCTTTTTTAGGAACCTTTTTCATCTTTGTGTTATAGGTAAATACGGTTTCATATTTCTTTTCAGGAGCCTTTGGCGCAACCTTTGTAATCGGAATCTCACCAATTCCCATAAGATCTCTACCCTGAACGGTTGTGCGAGGAACCTTTTTTACCTCATAAAGCTCAACGTGGGTGCGATCGGTATTCTTTTTATCCTTTTTCACCTTGATTACAGTATATGGGGTGATAGTAGGTCTGTTTACAGGAGTTTCGGGATACTCGGGCTCGAGGGGTAAAATGGGGGTATATGAATCTACATAATTATCACTTACGTTAAAATCATCGGGAAGCTGTATCGGATCCATCTTAGGAGTCATTTTTATCTCCAATCTGCCTTCTTCGGCACTGAATTATAATATTTTTTTTATTTTATCACATTTTTTTATCAAAATCAATATATTTATTAAAATTTTCAGTTTTTTTGTTAATTTGCATACATTTATTTATAATATGACTGTATTTCGGATAAGTTTTTTCATAAAATCACTTGACATAAGTTCCAAACTGTGTTATAATTGTCGAGTAAAAAGTTAATAGTCGAAACTAAGAATAGTTAGAGGCGCAGTATATCAAGAGTAGCTCTCCACCGACTTAAAGCGGTCTACGGTGGCTTGTGAAAGGGGTTATTGCCGAAATGTGACACAGGCTTTTGGTGTTCACGTTGGTCACTGGGATAAGATCTTTTTGACTGTCACAAATTTTTTTGTGGAGTGCTACATTCGATTTATCATAAAAAGGTACACTTTTGTTTGACGGTCGAGGCACTTTGCTTCGACCATTTTTTTTGCAAAAACAACAAAACTCATGCCCAAAAGGGCAAAAACGAAAGGATGGCACAAAGTCATGAAGAGAATTTTCTCAATTTTACTGATCCTTATGATCATGGTGCTTCCCCTCACCTCCTGTGGAGAAAGAGATAAGGCTGATATCTCAGAGGCGGAAAATCTCGCAGACCTTAGCGGATCAACTATCGCAGCACAAACAGGTACATTCCACCTTGACGCGCTTAAAGAGCAGACCGAGGGAGTTAACGTTCTTGAATATCCCGATTTTAGCGAGCTTCTTATCGCTCTGCAGTCACAGACTATTGACGGATATGTTGCAGAAGAACCTACAGCCTTCGACATTATAGCTAAAAAGGACGGCCTTGATTACCTTCACTTCGTAAACAACGAAAACGGCTTTACAGCCTCCGACTCTGATACAGGTATTGCAGTCGCTTACAGAACAGGCAGCCCACTTGTTGACCAGACTAACGTTATTATAGACAGAATTTCTCAGGCAACACGCTCCGACCTTATGAATCAGATGGTTAGAATCTCCGGAAATCCTGACACCCCCCTTGGCGAGGACATTGTGCTTCAGTCAACAAAGACAGATACATCAAAGGGCACACTTAAGATCGCTATGGAATGTGCTTATGCTCCATTCAACTGGTCGCAGACTACTGATGCAAACGGCGCGGTAAGAATTGCAAACAGCCCCGCGGAGCTTTACGTTAACGGCTATGACGTTCAGATTGCAAAGTACATTGCGGCAGAGCTCGGCTACAAGCTTGAGATCTATGAGGCAGAGTGGGACTCTCTCATTGTTGGTGTTCAGGCAGGTACATTTGACGGTATTATCGCAGGTATGTCACCTACAGCAGAGCGTGAGGTAGAGGTAGATTTCACTCATTGCTACTACAACTCCAACCTTGTTATCATCATTCTTAAGTCGGTAGAAGAATCTTCCTTTATCGAGGATGTAATTAACATTGTCAACAACTATTCTCACCTTCTCCTCTCGGGTATTAAGTACACCCTTCTTATCTCACTTACAGGTACAATTATCGGTCTCCTTATTGGTCTTTTGACCGGTATTATCCGCACAATTCCCAGCTCAAAGAAAAAATGGCTCGCCCTTATCCAAAAGGTTGTAAACGCTATCATCTCTGTTTACGTTGAAATATTCCGCGGAACTCCTATGATGGTACAGGCAATGGTTATCTTCTGGGGTTATGCGTTTATGATGGGCGGACAGACATTGGATCTCGTTCCTGCCGGAATCTTCATCGTTTCTATCAATACCGGTGCATATATGGCAGAAATCGTTAGAGGTGGTATCATCTCTATTGACAAGGGTCAGTTTGAGGGTGCTGCAGCCTGCGGTATGACACATTGGCAGACAATGACTCACGTTGTTATCCCCCAGGTTATGAGAAACATTCTCCCCTCTATCTCCAACGAGTTTGTAATTAACATCAAGGATACATCCGTTCTTAACGTAATCGGCGTTATGGAGCTTTACTCTATGGCGGGCAAGGTTCAGCTTATGACCTTCAAGATGTTTGAAACATATCTCGTGGTTTGCGTGATCTACTTCATCCTTACATTCTCAATCACAAGAATTCTCCGCTTGGTTGAAAAAATACTCTCCGGCAAGGATTCTTACACCATCTGTGGCTCGCAGTCTGATCCCGCAGCAGAAATTCACATCAACAAGGAGGCAAGATAATGGAAAACATGACAAATAACACAGTTTTGGAGCTTCGCCACCTCGAAAAGAAATTCGGCAAAAATACAGTTCTTCGCGATATTAATTTATCTGTAAATAAGGGCGAGGTTATCTCTGTTATCGGTTCCTCCGGTTCAGGAAAATCAACAATGCTTCGTTGCATCAATCTCCTTGAAGAGCCTACAGGCGGCGAAATTCTCTACCTCGGCAATAATATTCAGGACCACAGCTTTAACCTCGGCGACTATAGAACAAAGGTTGGTATGGTGTTCCAGCAGTTTAACCTCTTTGGCAATATGACAGCCCTTGAAAACTGCGTTAAGCCCCAGATGATCGTTCTTAAAAGAAGCCGCAAGGAGGCTGTAAAAATCGCAAAAGAGTATATCGAAAAGGTTGGCATGAGCGAATATGTTAAGGCAAAGCCACACCAGCTCTCCGGCGGACAAAAGCAGCGTATCGCCATTGCAAGAGCCCTCTCTATGAATCCCGACGTTATCCTCTTTGACGAGCCCACATCCGCCCTTGACCCCGAAATGGTTGGCGAGGTTCTCGAGGTTATGAAGCGCCTTGCAAACGCAGGATTCACCATGATTGTAGTTACCCACGAAATGGGCTTTGCACGTGAGGTTTCCAACCGCGTTATCTTCATGGACGGCGGCGTTGTTGTTGAAGAAGGCACTCCCGACGAGATCTTTAATAATCCCAAGGAAGCCAGAACAAAGGAATTCCTCTCAAAGGTTCTTTAATCAAAAAACAACAAAAACCACAACTTTTGAAAAGTTAAATTTACATTTTATATGTTTTTAGGGCTGGATTTCTCCAGCCCTTTGTTTTTATTATTATCTCAAAAGCGAAAGCCGACGTATTTTTAGCAGAAATCCCCGCTTGCGAGCGCCAGGCGTATAAACCTACGTCAAGTGGGAAAAAGCGAGGAAAGGTGCAAAAATATGACAGCCACGGTATTAACGACGAGATTTTTAGATAGAATCGGCGCTTACGCACCGAAGGCGTAGAAACCTACGTCGAGTTAGTGCGCAAACGCCGATTATAGCAAAAATATGTAAGTCACGAGCCGAGGGATTTTCGAGCACAAATCCACATTTATGAGCACAGGCGTAGTTACCTACGTCAAGCGAAAAAATGGGGATAGAAAAAGGTGGAGATCGCTCTCCACCTTTTATGGTTGTGCCGAAAATATGCGGCTCGAATTATGCAAGCTCTGCGAAGTACTTGATTGTTCTTACCATCTGGCTTGTGTAGGAGTTCTCGTTGTCATACCAAGAAACTACCTGAACCTGATAGGTATCTTCGTCGATCTTTGCTACCATTGTCTGGGTTGCATCGAAGTGAGAACCGTAACGGATACCGATAACGTCGGAGGATACGATCTCATCTGTGTTGTAACCGAAGGACTCTGTAGCCTGTGCCTTCATAGCTGCGTTAACGGAATCCTTTGTGATATCCTGACCCTTAACAACTGCTACAAGGATAGTTGTAGAACCTGTGCAAGTAGCAACTCTCTGTGCGGAGCCGATAAGCTTGCCGTTGAGCTCAGGAATTACAAGACCGATAGCCTTAGCTGCGCCTGTGGAGTTAGGAACAATGTTCTGTGCGCCAGCACGTGCACGGCGAAGGTCACCCTTTCTGTGAGGACCGTCAAGAATCATCTGGTCACCAGTGTAAGCATGAACAGTTGTCATGATACCGGACTGGATAGGAGCGTAGTCGTTAAGAGCCTTTGCCATAGGAGCAAGGCAGTTAGTTGTGCAAGAAGCAGCAGAGATGATCTGGTCATCAACTGTAAGTGTGTTGTGGTTAGTACCGAAAACGATAGTCTTAAGATCGTTACCAGCGGGAGCAGAGATTACAACCTTCTTTGCGCCAGCGTTGATGTGTGCCATAGACTTGTCCTTAGAGCAGTAGAAGCCTGTGCACTCGAGAACAACGTCAACGTTAAGCTCACCCCAAGGGCAGTTAGCAGCATCCTTTTCAGCGTAGATCTTGATTGTCTTTCCACATACAGTAATGCTGTCATCAGTAGCGGTAACTGTGTCGCAGTGCTCATATCTGCCCTGTGCAGTATCGTACTTAAGAAGATGAGCGAGCATCTTTGGGCTGGTAAGGTCGTTGATAGCTACGATTTCGTAACCCTCAGCGCCGAACATCTGTCTGAACGCAACACGTCCAATACGGCCAAAGCCGTTGATAGCAACTCTAACATTTGCCATGATAAAAAATCCTCCAAAATTTAGAAATTTATTTTTATTTTTGTTTTGGTTTTTGGTTTGTTTGAGAGAAAATTTCCGTTCTCCCTTCTTTTCCATTGTTAATTATATCACAAAAAACCAAAATATACAATAGTTTTCTAAAAAAAATATAAAAATTGTTATAAGTATCAAAAACTTCCCTTTCCCTACGGGAAAAATTGTATAAAATTTGGCTCTTGACAAAGGCGCGAAAATCTAGTATAATATTCCCGACCGAATGGGGCAATCGCGCCATATGTTGCCGAAAGGTATTATGGTGAGGAAAGTCCGGGCATCAAAGAGCAGGATAACGGATAACGTCCGCCGAGGGTGACCTCCGGGAAAGTGCAACAGAAATAGACCGCCGTACTCGTACGGTAAGGATGGAAAGGCGAGGTAAGAGCTCACCAGTTCTTATGGTAACATAAGTCCGCTGTAAACCCTATCCGATGCAACACCTTGAATATCGGTTTTTCCGAT
>JAZKZW010000072.1:0-2747 GCA_045612865.1 Eubacteriales bacterium | reverse complement strand
CGGCGGTAATGCCAGCACGGATTTTCGTAAGGAAGGTGCGGAAGCATAACCGGGAAAGGATATCTCGTGTTCAAATACTGAATATGGTCATATCCGTGCATCTGAACACACGCAGGAACGGGAATTCTATCTTCGAGCTTTTCGTTTATCTCGAAATCTTCAACGTGGTCGAGTTTTTTGATCTGCCATACGCCATCAAGCGACATGAATCGAGAGCTGGATGTACGATCCTGAATACCGTGCTTGGTTCTGATGACGTCTTTATCTGCGAAAGGAATATAATAGCTTCTATGAGGTGTAGTACCTATACGTTCGAATCTTTCGTACTCTTTCATTGTTTTTCTCCTTATACGTTGCCGTAAACATCGGGGACGGTCTTGTCTTCTCTGTCAGCAAGAAGCTTTTCGTTTGCCTTTTCAACGCGCAGGAAAACGAGAAGGAATCCGACAGCCGCACAGAGAATCACAGGCAACCACAAATAAAGGAAGTTCAGCATGCCAATAGTAGCAGCATTCTGTGTAACTGCGTTCTCAACGTAGCCTGTCGCATCAAGAAGCCAACCACAGATAGCAGTGCCAAGCGCACCGCCGAGCTTGAGACCAAGAGAGGAGCATGAATACATCATACCGTCAAGGCGGTGACCGGTCTTAAGAGTCGTATGCTCGGAGCAGCAGGCGATAAGTGCGTTAAGGTCGCCCTGCAAAGGAGCAATACCGATTGTAGAAACAGCAGTAAATGCAAGCATCAGAGGAAGGCTACCCATATAGGCCGCTACCATAACGCCAACTCTTCCTGCGGCAGCAATTACATAGCCCCATATGTTGAGCTTATACATACCACCAAGCTTCTTAATAACGTAGGGCAAAACAGTAAGCGCAACAACCATTGTGATATTGATAGCCAAAGACAAGTCGCTGAACAACTCCTCATTGCCGAGGATATACTTGGCATAGTATGTACCCATACCGATAACAGATGCGTAAAGCTGTGTCAGAATATAGCTACAGCAGATAATAACGTAGTACTTATTTTTGAGGAGAAGCTTAAAGGACTGAATGAAGGTGAGCTTATGCTCTTCTTTTCTTTCTTCTTCCATACCCTCATCAGCTTCTGGAAGCTCTTTTACGGAAAATACAGAAATCGTGTTTACGATAAGACCGAGCACTGCGTAAATGATAGCGATTGTTCTCCAACCCACTGCACCGCCACCAAGCCAAGTTACAGCGTAGATGGTAACTGCCTCAATGATAATCTTTGTTGCAAATGCAAAGATGAAGCGGAAAGAACCGATCTGAACTCTCTCACTGGTGTTCTTTGTAATTAAAGCGGTGAGAGATGCATATGCAATATTATTTGCGGTAAAGAATACTGCATTAAGAAGGGTGTATGCGATAAAGAAGAAGATGTACTGTGCGGTGTCGCCCCAACTCATAGGAATCGCAAAGCAAGCTACGAGGCAAATAGCACAACCGATATAGGGCCAAAGCATCCAAGGACGAGCCTTACCCATCTTTGTATGCGTCTTATCGATCATTCTTCCAAAGAAGAAGTCCGAAACACCGTCAAAAACTTTAGATACTGCAATCAAAGTGCTTACGATGCCCATACTGAGTCCGACAGTGTCGGTCAGATAGATCATCATAAATGCTGTAAGTAGTGCATAGACGCAGTTACCTGCTATATCGCCGGAGCCGTATCCAACCTTATGATACCATTTCAAATACTTTTTCTCTTCCATGATAAATCTCCTCATAGTTAAATTTTCGGGAATCGTATCAAGCTTGTGACTATATTATACACTATCTCGAAACGACTTTCAATAAATAGAATCAAACAATATATGCACAAAATCACTTTATCGCGGTTGACAAAACAGCTGTTTTGGTGTATAATATGTACATAATCACAAGAGGTTAAAAAGGAGGGCTCACTTTGTATATAAATGTAGCGTATGTAGACGAAGAAAATCCGAATTTAGAAGATCTATCCGTGCCACTCCGAATCAACAACTGTGGGTACTATCGAGTACATACTACCCCCGTTATAGAAACCCCTCATCCCGAGGGCAGAAACGATTATCAGTTATTATATATAGCGGCAGGAAAGGGAGAGTTTTATTTTAAGGGTAGTAAAGAACCGACCATTGTTACCAAAGGCAATATGATTTTGTTCCGCCCGGGAGAGCCGCAGGTGTATTATTACTACGCTGTTGATAAGACCGAGGTGTATTGGGTGCATTTTACCGGATGGAAGGTGGAAGAATATCTCGAACGTTATGAGCTACCCCATGACGAAAACGTATTTTATACAGGTGTCTCTCCCGATTATCCTTGGATATACAATCAAATGATTCGAGAACTGCAATTGCAACGTGTGAATCACGAGGATATGATCAGCCTTTATATGCATCATATCTTTATAACGATCAACCGCTATATCAAAGAACGCAGAGAAACTAAAAACGACACCATCAATGATATTGAAAGAGCCGCGCATTATTTTAAGGATAACTATAACAAGCAGATTTCCATTGAGCAATACGCAGAGGAACATTTGATGAGCGTGAACTGGTTTATTCATAGCTTCAAAAGTGTTATGAAAATGTCACCGATGCAATACATTATTTCATTGAGAATCGCTATGGCAAAAGGGTATCTTGAGAATTCAACCAAAAATATTGCCGAGATTTCAAACGAAGTGGGCTACGAAAATGCGCTGTATTTCAGTAGATTGTTCAGAAAGTATAC